>NZ_JAUBTT010000038.1:21959-70345 GCF_036705125.1 Microcoleus sp. B7-D4 | reverse complement strand
GAAGTAGTATGCCAGAAGTATGACAGTAGTAAAAGTGACTACATCCCAGACACAGCACCGACTGCACTGCAAAACTTTGTACAGAAGGCAGAGGCTGCACTTTACTCAGACAGTCACTGGAAATCTATTGGAGGTCAGCTTTATCACTATGTCGGCAGTCACTACGAATTGCGATCGGAGTCCGAGGAAAAGCGTCGTATCGGTGACTGGCTCAATACCTACGCGGAAAAGGTAAAGGGTGTTTGGGTTAACAACCGAGCCAAGTCTAGTAACGTCGCTGAGGTTCTCAACTGGGTTGTGAATCGGAATGCGGTTGACCCAAACAAGATAAATCCTGACGGTTTGAACTGCTCTAACGGGGTAGTGAGGATTAATCCTGATGGCTCCCATTCACTTGTGCCACATGACCCTAGCCAGGTCTATACCTACGTCGGGAGCAAGTATGACCCTGATGTTGATAGCGCCGATTGCGATCGCCTTTTGGAGTGTCTTGAGCCGGCGCAGCGCGAGATATTCCTGCGGACTGCTGCTGCTGCCTTGAACTTGAAACTGGTGCGGTCAAAGCTGACTGGTAAGGGAGTCAAGGGTTTGCTGTGCTACGGCGAGGGGTCTAACGGCAAGGATACGCTGCGGGCTGTGTTGGCCGCTGTCTTTGGGCGGGGGATGACTGGGAAGTCTTTGTCTGACTTCAGGTCTTATGACAATGGCCGCAAGTTTTCTCTAGCAGGAATTGAAGGAAGCACCTGTAACTGGGCTTCTGAAAATACTGCAAAAGTAGACTTGGATACCATTCAGAGTCTTAAGCAGTTCATCACGGGCGACCCTCTTGATATTGAGCGCAAGGGTAAAGACAGCTATGAATACAAGCCTGCCGCTATCTTTCTCGCCAACTGCAACAAACTACCATCCATCACCGGGGGAACAGCGGCAATTGATGACCGATACGGCATTTTGAGTTTTAAAAAAACTTACAAACGTGATGCTGACTTGTCTCAGGGCGAGCTGGAAGCTGACCCGCGCTTTAAGGATGATGAGAATTTTATCCTTGAGCGGATTGCCCCGGCGATGCTTAACAAGATGCTGAAGCGGTTGCCACTGCTGTTGACCGAGGGCATTGACTATAAGGCAACACGTGAAGCAATGCGGGAAGCTCAGGAGGAAAGTCGGCACTTGTGGCAGTTCGCTCGCGAGGTTGGTTTGGAGGTTCAGTCTAGCGGCCGTGTTTGGGTTACGGATTTATGGCAGCAGTTGCAAGACTGGTATGTGGAATCTGGGATTTTAGAAATTGAGGTCAGCGACAAGAGCAAGCAAAAGCTAGTTTGGAATGAACTTTCTAACAAGTACGATGCCCCGGTGAAAGCTGTAAACCAGTTGTATGCAAGGTTGTGCGAGATTTTCCCTAAATTGACAAAACATCGTTGTGAAGACCGCGACAACCCAGAACGGAGAGGGCAAAAATTCTTGATGGGAATCAACTTCGTGCACACTTCCACAAAAACTCACAAAACTGGGTTGGCAGAGTTGGCAGTAGACACAGCAAGCGTTACAGGGTTGGCAAGTGAGTTGGCAAGTGAATTGGCAAAAAATAGTGCCAACCCAGTTGCCAACTCACAAACCCTTACACACAGCGCTGCCAACCCTGCCAACCCAGTTTCCTCACCTTTTGCGGAAGTGTGCAATTTACTCTCTCAACTTACCGATGATGAGCGACAAAAAATGGCAGATTTACTCACTGGCATTCCTTGCTCTGACCCCATCAAAGCTTTCAGAGTCGGAGACAAAGTGGCTGGCAACAAACCAGAGGACTCTAGCTACAACTGGCACGGTCGCATCGTTGAGATTCACACGAGCATCAGTTGCAAGGTTGACTGGCAAGAGCGCGAAGGGATGAGAGGTGGCCGCATAATCTCAATGCTCTTCTACCATCTGCGGAAAATCTAAGCGATCGTTGCCACAACAGCCACCAGTGAAAGTTACCCAAAACTTTATGTAACCCCACTGGTGGCGGCTATTTTTCCGAATTTTCGGCAGAGTCTGTGAACTTCGACAGAGCTTGCTAGCGAAAATTCGGAAAAATCCCGCTAGAAATGGAAAGAAATCAAATCAATCTCAACGTTCGTTTTTTAGCAGATTTCAATTCTGCTTTTAAGCTTTCAATCTCAGTGCGTAACTGATTGTTTTGATAAGTCAAAGCTTGAGCACAAAAACGCAAATAATGTAGCTTCGTAGTTTTGGAACCATCAAAATCTTTGGAATCTTCATCCTCAAAAGAATAAAACGGAGGAGAGAAATATTCCTGCCCATCAAGATATCTAGCAATTTCCAAGAGCTGGTCAGCCAAAGGAACTGGCACTCTGATGGTCTTAATATCGTTTGTAGACCATGTAGAGGGACGCCCTGACCCTAATCGCTTTCCACCACGTCCGCTAGCCTTAACTGATTTAATCATGAAATCAAGGAAAATATTGATTAATTGTATCGATTCAAAAATAGCTGTATCCCAAGCAGATAGAGCCTTCTAATATATTAATTTATTATTATTTTTCTTAGTTATACCGGGTATTACTCACTCCGGTTGGCCTGCGGCGCCCTTAATCTTTACCGGCGCGGCCGGGAGGGCGGGCCATAACCCGGCTCCCCCCCCGGCCCACGTTCTCAACGTATCAAACTCTAGAACTATGAGTATATCACTAGGAGCGATTTTCATGTCTACAAGCTTTGTCTACAAACTGTTGACACTGTAGACAGACATCAGTTATTGTAGACAAATACTGTATACAGGCGTCTACAATGAGTCAAAGTCAAGTCGTATCATTCAGAGCATCCGGTCACTTCCTGAACTGGATAGAAGCTCAAAGACTAGAGGGAGAGTCGGTAAGTCAAGCTGCACAACGTATTCTCAAGGAAGTCTCAGGCACGTCTACACTGTCTACAGTGCATCTGTCTACACTGTCTACAACACCTACAGATTTGTCTACACGAAGCAATGATAGCGTCGTGTCTACAGAAATTGTAGACAGTGTAGACAAGGCTGTAGCTGATCGCCTTGACCCCGTGATGGAACGGATGGCCGCCATTGAGGAACGGCTGGGAAAATTGAGTGCCTGAGTGACGGCAACGATGAATCACTCAGGCAGGAATTGAAAGCGGCCAACAAGCAGCTTGCAGAATGGGACAAGGAACTGAATCAGTTACACGAGCGCAATGGTGACTTAGGTTTGGAAGTTCAGAATTTGAAGGAAGAACTTGCGACCGTGACGCGCGATCGGGAGGAAAGTAAAAAGTCAGCTCCGGCAGTCGCAGATTTTCCAGAGCCGGCCGATTTGCTCAACCAGTTAAAAGCGCGGCGTAAAAAGTCCGGCGCAAACTTGGCAGATATGGAGGTGGCTCTGGACATATTAAAAAACCATTGGCGCGAAAGTTGAGCGGAAAATGGTTTTTCTTGCTATGCAGTCAACCTGAAACCCTTAACGGACAAGAGAATTGTTAAACGGAGAGGGTGGGATTTGAACCCACGGTGACATCACTGCCACACTCGGTTTCAAGCCGAGCGCATTCGACCACTCTGCCACCTCTCCTGGCGCATAAATTTTATCATACCAGCAAATGTCTCTAACTACAAATAGCTGCAGATTCAGTGCGCCGATAAAGAATTTGTTCTCTTTCTACCCCGAAATCTTCGCCTACCCATACCAGAGACACTTCCGACACTGCTCCATTTTCCAGCAGGACGATCGAGAAATTCCGCAATTTCGAGCACTCTCTCTCCACAATTCGCGGTACGCTGGCCGCATTCAAATAAACTGTACCCTCCGCACTCACCTCCAGCGACTTCCGCAACTCGTGCTTCGTGTGCCGCAGTTTGTGGTGCATATGACCAAAAGTTACCAGAGGTATGTGCTTCCCAGAACTCCGAGTTCGATCGATCGCCTCCGCAAAATCCGGGTCGCCCCAATCCCCTCCCAGCGGCTTCCAATCTCGCCCGCAGGGGTCTTCAGGAGCCTCTCCTAAGCCCGTCGGACCCGTGTGACCCAAAAAAATCACATTTTCGCAATCGGCATCCGCTGCCGCCCCTGCTATGCGCCGCGCCGACTCCTCAAAACTTTCTACCCCAAACCACTCCGAGTAAAAATCCCCGTACTTCCACTCCGAGCCCCCCCAAGTAAACGGGCGGCTTCCCACCACAGTTACGCCCAATTCTGGAAAATCACGCTTAGAGTAACCGACGTGAGCTTCTCCCATTAAATCTAACTGCTGTTTTACCCAATTTTCTTGAGTGCGATCGTAAGGACACTGACTGCGGCCCCACTCTGTCGCCGTGTACCAAGCGTCGTGGTTCCCAAACACCGCTGCTTTCGGAATGTCCAATTGGGCGATCGCCCGCACCACCTCCACCGACTCATTGCCAAAATCCCCCACAAACAGCACCAAATCAACGCCCAGATGCTTCAGGGCCTCGCCGTCTTCAGGTTCCCAGCGATCGTGAACATCCCCAACCACCGCAATTTTGATAGATTTAGCCTCATTCATGTGATTTGCGTTCGTTCGTTCGATCCCTTACCGCTTAAAAATTCCTACTAAACTTACCAATTTTCGGCAAATCCAGCCTTCACTAATTATACAGTGCAGCCTCTCCCAGGGAATTGGAGATTTGAGATTGGAGATTTGAGATTTGCTCAGCTTTCTTCATCTTTCACTCCAGGGCGCAAAAATTCTCTCCCCCTTTGACATGAGAAGCGATTGGCCTGAAGTTAAGCCCGTTAATCACCGACTCCAACGCCATAAAACTCAAGCGAGTCGGGACAGAACCCCTAGACTGAATTATTCCTCCCTATCAGGTTCCCCCGACCTTTCTTCATCTTCAATTGCAAATTCGCTGATGTAATCTCGCACGACACGCTCGAAGAACAGGGTGGCCGGTAAGCTCGACCAGTCGCTGTAGTGACCGAAACCATAGCGCAGAGATTCAACCAGTGCAGCAAGGCGATCGGGATTGTCATTTTCTTGTCGCAAGGTAACAACAATCTCAAGGGGATTGGGAGTTGTCCACTGACCCAAAAACGGCGGTTTGCTTGCGATTTGGTCAACTTTTAATTTAGCTTTATTTAAAAATTTGCCTTTGGACTCATCAGATTTCTTGGCAGCTTCGTCAACTTTTAAATCAGCATTATTTAAAAGTTTGTCTTGAGAATCATCAGCTTTCTTGGCACCTACGTTAATTTTTGTTGAGCGATAGCAACTTTGACCGCGTAATTTACCTGGTTTTTCATTTCGTACAGATAGATAAGCAACACAACCCGTTTGATTAGTTGCGCTTAGTCGAAATAATCCCTTTACACTAGAGGCTGAAGGAATTTCAAGGGTTGAAGTCAGTTCTTTTTTTGTCCGCGTATCTTCCAGAGAAGTTTCTGTTAAATATCGGACTTTTTTATCGATAATTCCAGGGGCGAGGTCTTGGCGAATCCGAATTATCCGCGCGCCTTTCCATTCTTGCTCCATATGTTCGTGCAAGGGGCTTCCCGACTGGGTTTCAAAATTAATCTGATTTGCATTCATTTTAGAATCGGCAAGCCAAGACCAAAGTTTCACGCAGTTGGAAGAATCGATCGTAACTAATGGTTGATTTCCCTCCTCTACAGAATTGGAAATAATCTGCTTGACAAATTCCATGAAACGATTCCGACGCACATCTTCTTTGTCAGCCAGTTTCACGGGGGAGATTTGGGAAATGAAGGCGATCGCATCAGAAAACTTGCTCCAAGGACTGATTTGTAAACTATTCCTATCATAAGCACAGCACAGTTCGCACTCGCCTGTCTCCACGTTGAGACGCATAGCAACTGGTAAAAATGTCTTCTCAATAGAGCCGCGAGTGCGACCTTTCTGTTTGCGGACGATCGTAATCCCAATAATTTCTTTTGGTCTGGCTTCTTGAGGAGTATCTTTTAGCCATTTGTCAACCTTTTCTTTGACATCATCAATGCGGCCAGAATGAGCCCAAAGTAAGTCTTTTAGAGCCGCTTGCACTCGATGGGAAAAATTATCGAGGTTGAGAATATTTTTGTCCTTACTTTTTTCAATCGGTAGCAGAAACTGCACGCAAGAACCAGCGATTTTAGCCAGTGCTTGACGGGATGAGGGTTTATTCACCGAATCGTCATGTTTGTTGTCTGGATACCATTCCCGTGCCATTACCAGGCAAAAAGTTCGCTGTTTGCGTAAAGCAAGTTGTTGGACGATCGACTCCCAGGCTTTTATGCGGTTTTGCGATCGCTCTTTCGCTTTCAAATTTGCACCTGGCAATGACTCTCTCGGCCCGTGAGTGTTTGCTGGCAAACGATTAGCCATGAGTTCGATCGCATCACCCCAGAGAACTGGAATCATTGCTTGCAGCAGTTTCACTTCGGTTTGGCATTGTTCTTCGTAAAAGACAACAAGCAACAGTCTTTCGTTAGGATATAGCCGACGCATAGCTTCCTGGTTTGCCTGAATCATCGCCTTGAGTTCTTTTAATTGACAAACCAATTTAAGGGCTTTTCTGCCTTTTGCAATATTATCTAAATTGGTATCAAGGTGTTTAGTGAGCAAGCTGTTTAACTCATTGTCCTCAAAGCTTTCTAGATATTTGGGAGTCAAATCATAGCAGTCGTCTTTTTCGAGAACTTCTAAAGCAGCACCTAACAGAGTAGGCAAATTAATCATGCGTGAAGCTGTATCATCTAATTTGTGGCTTTCACCTCTCTTAAATTTTACAGGATAGTAATTATCAAAAGCTTTAAAACCGATAGGTTCAAGAATTGTGGCTATCGCCTCAAAAGCTTCTAATTTATCAATTTCCGGTACACCAGCATCAATTCCGTGTTTTCCTTCTTGCAGTCGGTTGCGGTAAGTTAATACTACTTTACAGCTATCCGTTGAAGCTTTCCCCAAAGCAATTTGGGAACCATCAATATTTTGACCGTTAGGGGTTTTCAGCGGGAGTTTTAGCTTGCCGCGCAAGGCTTCAAAATCTTTATCGATCGCCCAAAACCAATTTTTCTTTTTGTCGGGTTGATTTTTCTCAGGTTTTTCGGAATCGGAAAGCACCGTGTAGCGAAAGGTGCGATCGCTATAATCATCAGAAAAGACAAAGCCGCTAATATTTGCTGAGTTATAGCGTGCAGGTTGTAACCCACTTAACCAGCGGCGTTTGGAAACATCTATCTTCAATAAAGGCTGGTGCAAAGAAGGATAGGTTACAACTTCTAAGCGTACCACCAGACTGAATGTTCCTGTAGTGTCGGGTAGAGTAATGGGATCGGTAATCAATTCTGCCATCCCAGTTGTGAGGCTACCACTGCTGGAAATAACCCGCTTCATTGTTCCTAGCCCCTGAAAAATCTCTTTTCCGGCGATCGCACGAGCTGCATAATCGACTAACACGCGATAATCATAATTGTTGCTGTGTTTTGTAGTTCCTGTATTTGGATTCCATTTCCAAGGTAAAACTTGAGACTCAGACGGAGTAATTGTTAACAACTCCTTTCGATCGTGCAAATCTTCCAAACGGTCGATAACTTCCACTAGCCCATCTTCTTTTTCAGCAAAAGGTTTTAGGAAATTTGTTATCCACTCGTTGATAATTGGGCGTAACGCTTTCTGGATATCTTGTGTACTTTCGGAATTTAAGTAAGCAAATGGTTCCGGCTCATTTACACTTTTAGAATTCAACGAATAGTTACTCAAACCTACATTTGACTGAATCCGTGCGGCACTGTCAAGTCCTACTTCTAACAAACCTCGCAGCGAGGCATAAGGGAGATTTTTGATGGCTGAATCGCCCTTGCAAGCAGCTTTTTGGATAGTTGAAAGCTCATGTAAAGCAGATTTTGTCCAACCTAGTGTCAAGCCTTTGACTGTTACTGGCTCGATATTATCTGGCACGGTAAAAGCTAGGGTAATTTCTTTCAGACTCTTATTCGCAAGAGGAATGTAAAGAGTGTCTGAAACCACAGTAGCTTCAGTTTCTTCGTCATCATCGGATTCGATTTCGTCAAAAATGTCGTCGTTCATGGTTGCATCTCCAATAATAGTGGTTTCCTTTATAGTCCTGGACGCATGGGGGCCAGAAACCGGGTTTTTTTACGAAAATATTTCGTTACAGCCCGTAGATTCGGTAAAAAACCCGGTTTCTTTGGTCTGAGTGCGTCCAGGACTGCTTTACTTCGCCGTCGCGATCGAATTCAATTTCGTCCAAAATTTCGTCGTTCATGCTTACATCTCCAATAAAGGCGAAAAATCATTAAAATCGTCTTCTTCCTCTGTCAAACCTTCTGAATCGCGTAAACTTTCCGGGTAAACTATGCCATTAATGCGCCGCAGGGGCTCCAGAAATGCACCGTAAAGTTCTTGATAAATTTCTCGAATCACTGGATCGGGATGCTTGACGCATTCTTCTAAAATAATTCGCATCTGAACTAGCATACTGTCCCGCCCGGAGTCAGGTTCATTTTTAGTAGATTTAATTGCCCAAGCTGCATCGACAAAGTAAACTTGTACGGGACATCCATTTCGCATCCCGCGCCCAATTGTTTGCAAAATCCCAACCATCTGATTTGCCGTAAACGGTTTAAATAAATCTTCACCCAAACGGCTAGCCATGAGAGGTTCGCGTAACAGCCGATTAGCCGTTTTCCAGAGTAGTTTTCGGGACTGTTTCCAAGTATTATAAATTGCTGGCAAGTCTTCGGATTCAGTAAAAACTCGACTGTCAAATTCTTGGGTAGCTTTTCCGGCTAGACTGTACAAAAGTTGCGTATCGTCAGTCGTGGGGTGGGGACGGGTGAGGAAATAAATTGTACCAATGGCTGCATCGAGTTTCCTATCTCCTTTGGTGAAAACAATATTCACACCTCTACCGATCGCCAACAGCGGAAAAATGATAATATCGCAAGTTTCATCATCTCCTAAAGCCTCGCACTGAGCAGTTGTAACAAAATCTGTTGGTTGCTCTCCGGGTTTGAGTAAATTAACAACTGCTTTGGTTCTTTTGCCGATTTCTGGATGATAATCGTTGATAAATTTCTTAATGGTACGAGCTTGTTCGTAGCTGTTAACAATTAAGGCTGCTTTGCGGTAAATATCATGTCGCACGTCAAAGTTGAGGATGGATTTGTAAATCTCAGATTTCTGGTTTCCTCCCCGCACCAGCGCGTCTACCATTTTTTCTAAATTGCGATCGCGCAGTTCGCCTGCACCGCTATATCGGAGAGGTTCATCGCGCGATTCGCGATCTGGCAGCCATTTGAAGCGGTAAATGCTCTTTTTGGGAGCGTGTTCTGTTTGCCGCGGTTTCAGCAGATAATCCGGCCCAGAGTTAATGTGATAAGCAGGACTTGCTTCGAGAAATGAGGTAGCTGAAGTCATTAAAACTGCCGGCCCTGTCAGTTCGCCATCTGCCTCAAATAACTGATGAAAACGGTGCATTAACATCCGAGGCGCGCCCACAAAAATAATATAAGACAGTTCCACATTTCGGGCTTGAGAGCGAGTAGTTTGTGCCGATTCACAACTGTATTTCACGCCCGAAAAAGACCCCAAAATATTCTCAGGAATCAGTTGTCGCAGTTCCGGTGTTGCCGTTGATTCGACAATCGGTTCCCGAATCAGTCCTTCTGCTACCATTGTTCTAGTTTGCGGTACGATCCGCTGATAGCCTAAAATCACGAAAGTAACGCAAACAAGTAAGGTAATCGTATCCTGAGCTTCGCCTGATGCAGTGCCATCCTTAAAACACAAAGGCAAAAACAATTCGGCAATTTTTTTGACTATTTTATCGCGCCGTTCGATCAGATTCTCCGCTAAATAACGACGAAAATAAAGAATTTGAGTTTCCCATTGCTGTTTGAGCGTGTCGGCGTTTATTCCCAGCCTTTGAGCGCACAGATCCATGTTTAGCCGATCGTGCGGTTCAATGCCCGTGCGATCGTAAAAAGCATGGTAAGCAGCCGTTTCCCAGAATTCTTTCAAGGCTCGACTTTTGCTAAATCCCTGTTTGACTTCATCTTCGTCAAGGCGATCGCGTTTAGAAGTTTTCTCAAAGCCATCCAACAAATCGCTGACTATTCTCAGAACGGTTAATAACTGATTCTCATAGCGTTTGCCGACTGGCGATGAGGGCATATTTTGAACGGCAGTAATTAACGATGTGTTGTGATTGCCAAATTCTGCTAGATCGCGGCTATAAAGTTCTACATCTCGATCGAACAATCGATAATTTTCGCCGCGAGCAAAACGATTGTGAATTTGTTCTTGAATGACTAAATGGATAGAATCTGCCGCACCTGAAAGTTTTAAAGTTGCCGCACCGTAAGCATCCAGAGTTGATTGCACCATATCTGCTTCGTCAAAAACTACGACATCAAATGTCCGGGCAATTAATTCAAAATAACGAATGCGATCGCGAATGGCATGGGGTGGTACTTCAGTATCCATTGAGAGAACGTGGCCGACCCAAATATCGGCATCTAGCAAATCGCGGGGTGCTTTGTGGCGGCCGCACATCGTCCAAACCGGACAAAGATACTTTTTCATTTGCCCTTTTTTGCCACCGCTTTGTAAAATTTCCTTGCAGGGTGCATAACCAAATCCCCACATCGAAGTATCAGCAGTAGAAAACGCAGGTAAGACGCAATTTAAGCCAAAAACTTCTGCCTGTTCCAAACTATAGGCAAAGCCGCCATTTCCCCCTGATGCTGCGATCGCCTCGGCAATATTGTTAGCGTGTCGGCGACGAGTTCCATCGCTTTGACCGACTAGCATTCCCACTTTAATTTCGTGAAATGCTAGTTCTGCCATGTACTGTCTGGCAACTTCAATAGAGGGAAACACAAACATCGCTTTATAACCGCGTTTTCCCAACCATACAGCTATCAATACGAGCAAAGTTGTTTTGCCCGATCCAGGCAGTCCAATTAAGTGCTTGATGCCTTCTAATTCGATGACTGTTTCTTCCCGCAAACCCTGACCAATTTCTGGCACTTTAATTGCAAAATGTTCAAACCGTTGTACCCAGCTACCCCGTCTTTTTTCAGGGTGATTTGCTTCGCGTTCATCCATCTCAACTGCTAACTCGTACAGTTCCGCAAGGGGAATGCGGATTTTTGCTTTCGGCAGGCGATCGAGGGAATGGGTGCGGCGCGGCGCAAGTGGGGCTGCGATCGGCCCAATTGGCACTCTCGCGGCTGTTGTTTCTTCACCTAAAGCAACGGCCATTTGCTGGCGGGGATCGGCAAAGGTGGCGCTGTAAAATTGGTGTGCCAAAGGCTGGCCCAGAATTTGACGTGCTTGGGCAATTAAAGGGTCTTCTAGGGGGTCTGTGCGTTGAAAGTGAAGTGTTTCTAAGTTAATTTTATAGGTTCCTTGAGTTTTGTTGCGGTAGTGGCGATCGTTATAAATAGCAACGGCGTGTTTCACTGACTGTTCTGTCACGTAAGCCAGCGACATCAGGCGCATATTGAAAATGGCTTGGCGGGCTTTTGTCAACGCGGGTGCATTGATGATACTCGCCATTCCCGATATCGTTAAAGGGGCATATTCTAGGGAATTAGTCTCGATAAATTCTGCCATCAAGACACACAGCCAGCAAATGCGATCTATTCCCGTCCAGAAATCTGGTTTAATTCTCATATTTGATTTTCTTTAACAACTGTATGACTTGTGAAACAGACAGAATTTCGAGAGTAGCAGGATCGCCTTTTTTATCGATCGCTGACCGGAAAGTAGAGAGGTAATCTGGCCGCTCCTCAATTAATTGGTGGCTGACGGCAATGATGCGGCGGCGGTAGTGAATCAGCCCTCCGATGCCAGTGCGGTTGAGGCGCAAAGCAAGGGAGACAGGACTGGTGTATGACTTAGCATCAATACCAATATTGCGACCGTTAATTGCTACATCGCATAGGTCTGATTCTGGGTAAAGTTCGGCATCTAGTCCGTTTTTTATGGCAGCCTTAAAAATTGCTAATTCGTCGATCGCCGGCCCAGTCCAATAGGTTAAAATTTGCGGCTGGGCGATGAGCAAGCGGTCTTGGTTTGGGTCTAATTTCTCCGAAACTTTTGCTTTTGAGGAGTTGTGACCGAGGCATTGGCGAATCGGACATCGCCCATCGGGAAAAAGTTCTTTATTGGGATAGGGGCGCATCAGCGTACCGCAATACGCGCAGCGATGAGCGTGTCCGTCAATTAACCAGACATCCGGCACGCTATCAAAAAAGGTGTCAACAATCATTCCCTGTAAAGGGGTTAAATCGTTATCACGTAAATACTCTAAGAGTTGGTGTTCTCCGATGAGCGATCGGCGGCCAAATAGCGATCGCAAAGCCGTATAAGCTTTGTGCTGGCGGCGAATTCCCAATCGTTCAGTTGCGTCGCGCAACCGTTGGTACAGGCGGTGTTCGATGATATTATCTTCGCCAAAAGTGCCTTTACTGTTGGCAATTACTGCACAATCTGGGGTTGGCACTCGCAAGTCTGGATCGATGAGAATTACTTGACCAGAGTCAAAATCGGCGTGACAAAAAATATCTAATTCCCACTTATTGAGGGGATATCTAGCACGTTCCAAAACCGTATGCACGCAAGCGGCGCGATCGCTTTGTCCGGATTCGATATACAGCCTGCCCAACTTGCACATAGCCCGATAAAGTTCCGATGGCATACTATCATCGTCTTGGCGAACGATGTCTCGATTGAGAATTCTTGTGTATTGTCGCAGAATTCCCTGGGCCAGCAATATAACAGTATCTTCAGCGAAATCGATCGTGCTGGCGTGTCCTGTGGGTAATGGCAATGTCGTTGTTTGCATTTGTGGCAACCAGGTTGGGTCTTGACCATCAGCCTCGGCAAGAATTTGTTGCTCCAATGTTGCGTCTGGGAATGAGGGTAAAACTTGAACGATCGCGGCCAGTGTCCAGCCTTTCTTGAGCAAAAGTGCTGTTGCCAGTCCTTCTAAAATCTGCCGAAACCGAAATTCTTGACCTTTCGGCTGTGACAGGAGTTGCTTGGATCTCCACGATCGCACAGTTCGTAAGGCTGGTGGTTCCACAGATAGCCCAAGCTGCTCAATCCGTCGTTTTAGTTCTTTTGTCAGAAACTCAGCAGTTCCCTCCCACTGGCGATCGTCTTCAAAGTACATAGATGTATAAAACCAACCACTTTACAGCGTATACTGATTACAGTAAACGATGTAAATAAAGGATGTCAATAGAGGCTACTCAAAATACTCGTGGCTCAAGGTAGTCATTTACCTGTGAATATCTTGCGGGATAAAGCTTTCAGTCTAATTAGAGTCAGGTAAAAACTTAGCTGAGTCCACCCTTGGATCGCAAAATCTTGCTCCCATTGCCAGTCAGTCGGTTAACCTATGGCAAATTTTCTACCTCTGGCCCAACTGCCCACCGTTTTTGGTGAATTCAACTATAATTCAAAATACACTTGAGTCCAGCCCGCACCTTCCCCGGAATATTCTAACTGTGTTTACCACCGCACCTGCTCCGAACTTTACTCAAACCCGACTGCCCCACGACTTGTTTGCAGCCATTAACGCCCTCAAACAAGAGTTAAACGCCGTCATTCTCGCCCACTATTACCAAGACTCCGAGATTCAAGACATCGCAGACTTCATTGGCGACTCCCTAGAACTTGCCCGCAAAGCCGCCAACACCAGCGCCGAAGTCATAGTTTTTGCCGGAGTTCATTTCATGGCCGAAACCGCAAAAATTCTCAATCCCGACAAATTAGTGTTGTTGCCAGACTTAAATGCTGGGTGTTCCCTCGCCGACAGTTGCCCTCCCGAAGCCTTTGCAGCTTTCAAAGCCGATCGACCAGGACATTTAGTAATTTCCTACATTAATTGTACCGCCGCAATTAAGGCAATGAGCGATATAATTTGCACCAGTTCTAACGCGGTTAAAATTGTCAACCAAATTCCCGAAAATCAGCCGATAATTTTTGGGCCCGATCGCAATCTCGGCCGCTACGTCATGGAACAAACCGGCAGAAACATGGAAATCTGGCAAGGAGCCTGCATCGTCCACGAAAACTTCTCAGAAAAAAAGATAGTTCAACTCAAAATCGAAAATCCCGAAGCCGAAATAATTGCCCACCCAGAATGCGAACCTCCCGTGCTGCGCCACGCCAATTACATCGGCTCCACCACCGCTTTGCTCAAATATTCTCAAGCCAGTTCCAGCCAAGCTTTTATTGTCGCGACTGAACCGGGAATCATTCACCAAATGCAAAAGCAAGCTCCGCACAAACGCTTCATCCCCGCTCCTCCCAACAATAATAGTTGTGCTTGCAACGAATGCCCGCACATGAGATTAAATACCTTGGAAAAATTGTATCTAGCTATGAAAAATCAAACCCCTGAAATTACCATGCCCCTAGATATTCAACTAGCAGCTTTGCAGCCGATCCAACGAATGCTAGAAATGAGCTAACGGTTGACAGTTGACAGTTGTCAGTTGACAGTTGACAGTATTTTAGGATGGGTTGAATCCACGGATTAAATTAGTAATCATGGACGCGAAAAAACCGGTTTCTCCGAAAAATTGCGGATGCTCGCCACAGAAACCGGGTTTTTAGCCCCGCGTGCGTCCAGCACTGCATTAGGTCATTTCTTTAAAAATTATGGACAATCGATGATTTTAGAAAAACTGATTGTTTTCACCCGCTATCCCGAACCGGGAACAACCAAAACTCGACTAATTCCGGTGCTGGGAAAAACAGGCGCTGCCAACCTTCACCGCTTGATGGCCCAACGGACGATCGCCTGCGCGCTCTCTCTCCAAAAATTCCGCCAATTATCGGTAGAAATTCACCGAACCGGCGGCAGCCAACAACTGATGCAAGAGTGGTTGGGAACTGATATTATTTGTCAAAATCAAATAGACGGCGATTTGGGCGCAAGAATGACAGCAGCTTTTCAAAACTCTTTTAATTCAGGGGTGGATAAAACTGCAATTATCGGCACTGATTGTCCGGGTTTGAAAGCAGAAATCATGGCACAAGCTTTTGAGGAATTGAGTCAGCACGATTTAGTTTTGGGCCCGGCAAAAGACGGAGGTTATTATCTGATCGGGCTGCGGCGATCGATACCGGAATTGTTCGGTGGCATTCACTGGGGAACCAGTCAAGTATTGGCTTGTACGCGGGCGATCGCCCAAAAGCTCGATCTCAATATTGCTTATCTTCCCACTCTTGCAGATATCGATCGACCAGAAGATCTCCTCGGTTTAGATATTAATATGTTGAAATAACTAAACTCTATTTAACCGTTATAAGTTATTAGAAATTGTCATATATAATTTGAGAAAAATACTTGATTGTGAAACCAGAACGTCATAATATAGTAATTGTATTTGTCTAACCAAATGCTGAATCTCAGTAGCAGTTAGACAGCGCTTGGGACAATAGTCCCAGGCGCGAGAAAAAGCAAAAAATTACCAACAAAATTAGCAACAAACAGCTCCGCTTTGTACAAAACCCGCCCCGCCAGATGAAAGCCCAATGTAGGCGCGGGCCAGGTGTAAAAAATGAGCAACTAATAGCTTTGTTTTTTACCAAACTCTCACGTTAAGGCAAAATGTAGGGGCGAGCCCGGGGTCAGAAATGGGCAAAATCAGCTTTGTACAAAACCCGCTCTCTCTCACGGGCTGCTTAATTCTGTATGTTGTCGCCAGAAAATCCCAATCTCAAAATTTCCCTGATCGTTCCAGTCTTAAACGAAGCACCTACAATTGCCTCAGTCATCTCCACCGCCCTTGAGGCCAAAAATGTCGAAATAATTGTCGCCGACGGCGGCAGCAGCGACGGTACTACAGATATAGCAAAATCTTTGGGCGTCCGAGTTATCTGCACCGCCCCAGGCCGCGCCACCCAAATGAATGCAGGTGCCACCGCAGCTACTGGAGAGATCCTGCTGTTTCTCCACGCAGACACTCTTTTGCCTCGCGGGTACGACTCTTGCGCGCGTCGGGTACTAGCTAACCCGTCGGCAGTAGCGGGGGCCTTTGAACTCAAGATTGACGCCCGCAGGCTCAGCCTCCGGCTGGTAGAAACAGGGGTAAACTGGCGATCGAACTTTCTGCAAATGCCCTACGGCGATCAAGCTATTTTCCTCAAGGCAGTTACCTTTGACAAAATCGGCGGTTTTCCCGACTTGCCCCTGATGGAAGACTTTGAATTCGTGCGTCGATTGAAAAAACAAGGCCGCATTGAAATAGTACCCCAGCCAGTGCTGACATCCGCCCGTCGCTGGCAGCAGCTTGGGGTGATCAAAACCACCGCCATTAATCAAATAGTAATCATCGCTTATTTCCTGGGAGTGTCGCCCGATCGACTCGCTTTCTGGTATAAGAGGCAAAAGAAAAATTCTTCCAAAAACTAAAGAATAGTGAACTTTTCTAAAGCTCGCTGCCAATTATGCAAATAGGAAACACGTCCCTGCGTAAAATATGACTTGAACGCCTCAACTTTTACGCACAGCGAGGAAAAAGAGAATATGGCCGATCCCAGAGATGCAGAGCTGATTAAACCCTTTAACGGCGACCCCTTCACGGGTCATCTCGCAACTCCCATCAGTGCTTCTGATTTCACAAAAGCATTCATTGGGAACTTGCCCGTCTACCGCAAAGGACTCTCGCCCCTAATTCGAGGCCTAGAAATTGGTTTGGCACACGGTTATTTCCTCGTCGGTCCCGAAATCGTCTTCGGACCCCTGCGGGATTATCCAGAAGCAGCTAATCTCGGAGGATTATATACAGCCCTCGTCTTAGTTCTGCTTGGCACACTAGGTATGTCTGCTTACGGTTTAGTCTCTTTCAAACAAGACAACACCAGCTACCCTAGCGCTAATCCCATGACCCCTGATGCCCTCAGAAATGCTGAAGGGTGGAGCCAGTTTACCGGTGGTTTCTTCATTGGTGGAATGGGTGGTGTCTTTGTTGCCTACTTCTTACTCGAAAACTTTAACGGCGTTGATGCCATTTTCCGGGGTTTAGTCAACAATTAGACTCGACTCCCAAATATCCCTGTTGGAACACACTAACTTTAGTTTGGAGAATTTGATATGACAGGTTCCTACGCTGCCTCTTTCTTGCCTTGGATTTTGATTCCCCTAATTACCTGGGTGATGCCGGTTGTGGTAATGGGTTTGTTGTTTATCTACATTGAAAGCGACGCCTGATCCTTACCCCTAAAGTAAGACCTAAGTGGGAAAGCCCAAGTAAGACGATGGACGAACAATTGCTCTGAAATTTCTAGATAAATCTAGGGAAAATCAGCAAAAATTGTTTTGAGATTGCTGGCGATCAGAAAACTTAGTTTCTTTACCCCCATCCCCAGACTTTATCTGTGGAGCAATCTTTCAGTTTTCTTCCTTCAAAACTCGTAATTGCAAAAAAATCCTCTGCCTGCAGGTAGAGGATTTTTTTGCAAAGAAGACAAATCATCCGATCGGGGAACACAAATTGCCAAATTCTGAGCCACAATTGTTATGGAAACCTACTAATGAGGAGACAGCGATGCAATTTTCCCCCGCTCGCCGAATTTTAGCTCCATTCCTGATCTCGGTACTGCTGTTAGTGACCGCCTGCGGTCAAACCCCAACCCAATCACGCTGGGACAAAGCCCAGCAGGAAAGCACCCAAAAGCCTGGTAAAGCACAGCAGACAACTGGTGATAAATCAAGTGCTAGTAATCAAAACCTGCCCAAGAAGGCAGTTGCAGGCGGTAAGTTAAATAAATACTTCCCGGCTTCTGGCGGTGGATTTGATCGCGTTTTTGCTCAAGAAAAATCCGGTTTTGCTGAAGCTAAGTTGAACAAAGACGGTAAAAATGTCGCGGTGCTCTCGATTAACGACATCGCCGGCAACCCCAACGCCGGTGCAAAATTCCAACAAAGTACCAAGCAAATTGCCGGCTATCCCGCCATTAATCAGGGTGCTAATATCACCGCTGTTTTAGTAGCAAATCGCTATCAGGTGAAAGTTCAATCCCGCAATCCCTCTTTTACCGCCAGCGATCGCGAAGCTTGGCTGTCAAAATTTAACCTCGGCGGCCTCGCCCGCGTCAAGTAGCAATGTCTCTTGTCAAACTCCGCGCCAGACTTGAGTCGGGCGCTATCAAAACTAAATTTGCCACAAAGAGAGTTTGAAGTTTTTGCCATCTGCCAAAAGTAATACCTTTGATTTTCGTTCCAGCATAAGGAGTTTTTTGTGAGCAAAACAGTCTTTGAATTAGTCGATCAACTGCCTCAAGACAACATGACTGTCAAAGCCCTGCGAGCGCTTGACTTTGTGGTTCCCGGTGAGTGGAACAATTTAGTTGGCTTTGAAAATACCATTCGCACCGTTACTGGCGAAACAGACGAAGAACTGATCCAGCAAATTGGCGAGCGCGCCATCTACCTGTACAACGATAAATCTGAGGGCTACCAGCGCGCTCTCTGGCTCTACCAAACGATCGACAGTGCCGACAAGGCTTTGGGCACTGCCGCCCTCGCTAACAAAGTCTCCCAAAATGTGCCGTTTTTGTCCATGCTCGGCAATCTCACTCCCAAGCCGGAAAAAGCTCAAACGATCGACCTTTCTCTGAAGTTAGTCACTGAGTTGCTCGCTTTTTGCCAAATCAACGGCATTCCCGGCGACAGCATCGGCGATTTTGCCGCATCCTTGGGTGACTACGGCGGCGAATCCCTGATGCGGATGGCTGCTTTGGTTTGTTTCGATGGTTTGATTCCTCTGGGCCCAGACTTTATCATGGCAACTCAGTCTTGGATTCAGAGGCTCTCCCCGAACGATTTGCAAGATAATTCGGCCTTTAAGTCGATCGGCGGCATGATTCCAGGGGGCTCTCCCGCAGGCCAGTTGGGCTTTATCGGCGAAAGCTTTAACTCGGTTTCTGGCTGGATGAGCTCTTTTGTGAGCGATCGAGGTTTGACTCCCCAAAACGTACTCGGCCACTTGCAGAATTTTGTAGATATTTCAGCAGACAAGGTGGACTACGTGGGCGCATTCCTCGACATGACTACCAACTACTACGAACACACCGGTGTTCAAACTCTCGCCCGCCGTTTGATTGAACGAGCTGTCGCTGAGATTTAGAATAACCAAAGGAGTTGTGATGTTTGCGGGCGATCGCCCTGTGAGAGTGTTTTCAGTTCAAATTTTTTTGACTAGCCATTCTCTCAGGTTGGTTTTCGATAAAATGTGTGCGATCGAGAAAGTCGATCGCCCGCTTGCTCAACTCCCAACTCCTTACCGAATCACTTTTACCAGGAAGCGTTAATGTCAGAAGAACCGAAAAATCCTACCGCTGGCGAATCGGAAACTCCCAGTGCGTCGATCGATCACGCCCCGAGTTCCGACACAGCCGAGACAAGCGACTTTCCCAGCACTGACAAGCCTCAGCCGGCTGCTAAAAAGCCCGCAGCCAAGGCCGAAGGCGACAAGCCCCCAGCTAAAGCTAAAAAGGAAAAAGCACCTGCTGTTGAAGACAAGCCCTTTGCGGAATTTATTCAACAAGATTATTTGCCCGCTTTGCAAACTGCTTTGACTAAGCAGGGCGTTAAGGATTTAGAGGTGAGTTTTACCAAGCAAAAATTTCCCGTTTTTGGGATGAGTTCCGCCGGGGATTGCTGGCAGGTAATTGGTAAATTCCAAGAAGGAGAGCGCCAATTTAACCTGTATTTTCCTCAAGAAAATATTCAAAGTCAAAGAGCCTTTTCCTGCGCGGAAAATAAGACCAAAACCAGCACTTTAGAGCCTTTTTTGATAGATGAGCGCAAGGTAACACTAGACCTCATGGTGTTTGGCGTCGTCCAGCGGCTTAACGCTCAAAAATGGCTAAATCTTAATTAACCTGAGTTCGGGATAAGAAGAGGGGGGGACAATAACTTACTCAAAGTCAACCCCTACTCTCCTTCTTAAGGCAGGGCTGTTTCATTCTCACCAAAAACATGAATTTTGACTCTTGTAGTGCCAAGAATGCCTACCCCCGACCTAGAGGATTTGATCGGCAGATCAGACCAAGAGGGCCGGCACGGGGAGTAGGGGTAGCACGGCCCCTACCGAGAATGAAACTGTCCTGCTTCTTAAGGGGGATTTAGGGGGATCTGGACTCAGGTAAAAACGAGATTGATCACAGGCTTTCAGGCGATTGTTGACACCAACGGGATCTTGGAGTATCCCTACGGGGAAGCTCACGATAGGCTGGTGTACTTCATAAATGTGGAATCTCCTGTAAATGGAAAGCAATAGCCATAGAACTCAAAAAATCAGGTCATCTTCTCAATCAGTGGCGGCATCAATCCTGTGGGATGAAACTGAAGATAAAAATACAATTTTTTGGCAAGAATGGCAGGCGCATCAAGATTATCTTTCCCATTGCTGTTTCAAGTGGATGAACTCAAACCCACTCGATGCCGAAGAAGTATTGAGTCAGGCAATGCTTAAAGCCTGGAATGAATGGCAAAACTATGGAATTCAAATTAAATGTCCTAAAGCTTGGTTAACTCAACTTCTCTATAACTTCTGCATAGATTTCCATCGAAAACGAAAACGAGAAACATTAATAATTGAAAACATAGACGAGATTAAACTTGAAGATTATCCAGCATTTTATTCTAACTTAGGATTTACTGAACCTAATATTATGAACCTAGAATGGGAGGCATATATCCACCACAAAATTGACTCCTTGCCTCCCAGAATCCGCGATACTTTTGTCTTATACCACTACCAAAATAAATCTTATCAAGATATTGCCAAGCTATTTCTATGCTCTGAAGAAAACGTCCGCAAATGCGTGAGCAAAGCCTGCCTAATTCTGCGAAGGCATTTAACCAAATATCTGGCCGGTGAAGATGATACTCCTCTAAATTCTTCCTCGCCCGCCTTAAAGTTGGTAATTCCTTTGCCAGAAAAGTCTCAACCCCAATGCAATTGGGAATCACTAATTCCCCCAAAAAGCCAGGATGAAGAAATTAGCTATCAAGTCACCGTACTATGTCTGGAAACTTTACCCCATCATTCCTACATCTGTACTACTCTTCTAGTCTGGAGATGAAAGTGCGTTGAGTCAGCCGTTGTTTATCCCGCCTTTGGGGAAGTTGAGAGGATATTGCAGCGGCTCAACGGTAAGATGAGCAAGGGTTCTAGGGGTTGAGGGGGGATTTTTGGGGAGAAAATTTGCTCGTAACTCGAAAAATTCCCAAATTGGGGTGGGAAAACGTCTAACTAATAAATAAGCGGTCAGATAAAACCGCTTAGAGTCCAGGCATTAGTTACATCTTTCTTAACAAAAAATGAGTACATCCCGCAAAATCCAGATCGCACTCGTGGCAAGTCTCCTGTGGTCATCTACATCCATAAGCAGCTTTGCTGCTACCAACTCGATTACCTCTGAAAAGTTTCAGTCAGACACGGTAAAACTTCCTGTGGAAAGTATTCCATCTAGGCAGTTAAATTTAACACCAGATACTAATTTAATTGCTGGTGATATTAGGAATCAAGTCAGCAGAATGATGTATGCTTCTTATACGTTCTCAAGATTTGACGAAATCTGGAAGAATCCAGTAGACAGGCAGAAAAGATTATTTGCTCACTGCAACGCTGTAAAAGAATTCCCAGTTAAACTGTGTTTTTCTTTTTTGCAACTTTGGTTAGGGGATTCAATAGAGACTTTCAGGGACGAAAATGATTTTACGGATATGGACAATATAATGGACGAGCTAAATAAAATGAGACGGAATAAATGATAATACGTGAGAGTAAAATCTCTTTTACTTTGGGGACATTACCAACTTAGTGCTGCTCCATTTCCGTGTTCAAAAACTTGAAGAAAAAGCGATCTTGCCCACTCGACGAAGGGCGCGATCGCTTTTTTTCGGAGTGCGTAGGCAACGCCCGTCTTAGATATCGCTTTTTGTTTACGAGAGAGCCATTGATTGACGCGATTACATTAATTTTTCTTAATAATAATTAATCTTTTTGGGCTTGTTCAGTTTGAGTAACTAAGACATAATCTGATCAAGGTAAATTATTCTATTTCCCCTTATCTATAGCCAGTCTAAATTATGTCTGGACACTTTGCCACATCATTGGTGCAGTTCTGCCAATCTTCTGGGCTAGAGATGAATGTTCACTTTTTCTTAGAAGAAAAGCCAATTAGACAAGAGCAGAAATTGAACTCTTTAAGTAAGTATGTTCAGAAATATCCCCAAGGATGGAAAAAAAGGTTAGAACTAGCTAATTTGCTTTACCAGATGGGAGACTGGCAACAAGCGGTTGCCGAATATCATCAAGTGATTGAGCGACAAGCGCAATTAATGGGTGTGCGGCTGCAACTAGGGAAACTATTGCAGCTAATGAAACGAGAAAAAGAGGCAATAGAAGTCTATGAAAAAGCCTTGTCGTGTTACGAAAACGAAGCGACTCAGCATCATATCAAGGGATTGATTGCAGTTTGTCGGGGTGAGAGTGACAAAGCAATTATTGCCTTTAATTTAGCAACTCATTTAGAACCTGAAAAAGTCGTTCACCGGCTGGCTTTGGCACAGGTGTATCAGCAGATAGAAAATCATCTTGGCGTGCTCTGTGCTGTGGAGCAAATTTTGGCAATCAACCCAGATGATGTTGTGGCGTTGATTTACAGCCAAGATGCGAATCTGGCGGTGGGGGATATGAGCGCCGCAACAGAGCAGTTGAGCAAGCTTATAGCTCTATTTCCGAATGATTTTAGGGTACTGCAACGACAAATTGAGCAACGTCTTCAGATGAGATTAGTTTCTGGTGAAGAGGGGAAACTGACGAAAAAGATGATTACCTCTTTACTGCTACAAACTCCTCATGGGGCTGAGGCTCACAATTCTCTGGGCTATTATCACATTTTCCGAGGCGATTGGCGGCAAGGTGTGGAGGTATTAGCAGAGTTTACCACCGAACACCCCAATTATCCTTATGGTTGGTATTACTATGGCCGGTGCTTATACGACACGGGAGAATATCAAAAAGCAGCACAGATGATGGCGAATGCTTATCAACTGTATCCCGATAATTGTGCAATTTATCAGGTCTTGTGTGAAATTTTACCGGCTGCCAAACGCTGGGAAGAATTGCGTTTTGTGGTAGAACAGATGCTGAAACGATTTCCTGAACGTTGGAGTGTTTGGGCGACTGCGGGGCGGGTGTTGGTGGAACACTTCAAAGAGATTGAACGAGGATGTAGTGTTTCTGAGCAGGGCACAAAACTTCAGCCGCAGTTAGTTGATACTTGGTTTCGTCATGGGCGGGTGTTGGCTTTGGCGCTTAAACATCAAGAAGCGGTGGAGGCGTTGGAGAAAGGATGGAAGTTGTTACCAGCGGGAATTTCTCTGCAATTCGTGCCGACGGCGTTGTGGCTGGCGGAGAGTTACCAGGTGCTGGGGGATGTTGGGGCTAGTCAGCGCTGGTGGAAAGTTGCCGGTGAGGGATGTCAGGAATTGAGAGCGTTTAACGGGGCTATGGCTGACTACTGGTTAGGGAGAGCTTGCGTGGGGTTGAGGGATAAGTTGGGGGCGATACAGGCTTATGAAATTGCTTTGAGTCAGCAGTTATTGTATCCAGCGCGTGGGGAGGTTGAGAAGAGTTTGCTGCGGTTGAAAGGTAAGAAGGGGAAGGGTTCTAGGAGTTGAGAGTGGATTTTTGGGGAGAAAATAATGCTCGTAACTCGAAAAATTCCCCAATTGGGGTGGGAAAACGTCTAAAAGATGTGGGAAGAAAAAAACACTAATCAACGTAAATTTCAACAAACGAGGTATTGTCGTATGAGCATTGTCAAAAAACTACCAGCGGTTTTAATCGCTGCGGCTGGTATCTCTTTGGGTTTCGTTGGTACAGCCTTAGGAATGAGAATTAAATAACTTCCACAAGTTTGTGGGATGGGCGTCCCGCCCGTCCTTTTTGGACGGGCGAGACGCCCATCCCACAATAACAATTAAAATTGTAAGTTATTTAATTCGCGATCCTTAGCAGAAACGATTTTATTAGGAGAGAAGACTCTCGGTCCTCAAGAGACATTGAACTTAATGCCAAAAGATATGAGGAATACAACGCTTTGCTTCCAGACAACTGATAACTTAGTGGGTAACCTAAAATTGCTTTATCTCACCGACAGGGTGGGCGGAATAGACGTAAAAATAGAAGATTTACAGGCTAGCCCTAAAGAACAATGTATATCCAAAAGAATGGGTATATATCCGGTAAAGGTAATAAATATGCAAAGAAACAGGCCTGAGTTTAGTGGATCTGTTCGTGTACGTGCGACGCAAGAATAAAGAATTACATCAGGAAGCGCACATCTAAAGGCCTAGGCTTGAAAAAGTCAGAATCTGACCAGACTAAGTATGTTTCACGAGTAGTAAAGCAGGGTGGATTTATTGTCAGAGGATAAGTAGGTAGGCGCAAATAAACCTTGCTGTGTAACCGAATGTAAAGCGGCTAGAACCTTAAGCGAATTGCGACGTTTAACGAACAATGACATACTTATGTATTTTCCCACTCATCTACTTAAATGTATCCTAGTATTTGCGATCGGGTCAGACCCGATCGCAAATACTATAATACCTTGCTCCTGCGACAATTAATCCACCCTGCCTTCGGGGGGGTCAGGGGGTGTCCCTGTGTCCCATTATTACTCACTCCTTTCTAGCTTTCCCAAAACAATTAAACTTTCTAAATCTTCCACAGCATCAGGCAGGAAATCTTGTACAGCCCTTCTTACCAACCGCAAAGCAGTTTCGTCAGCCCCTCCCAACATCCGCGTTAAATCTCCTATATCAATACCGCGACTAGCTTGTAGTTTCATCAAGACCAGATAAGGCAATCCGATAATTGGCAATCCATCGGGTGCTTTATTTGGATTTGTAATTGCCTCTCTTACCCAAGAATCTCTTGATTCAATTACATCCAAATAAGTACCATCAGGCAATTCCCAAGTGCTGCCACCAATGCTAAGTTCTCCCGTTCTCGTGCTACCAGCTTGCTCTAATTCTCGATAAAGATTAGCAGCATCTTGAGTTAATACTAAAATAGCCACGTCATCGGTCATTCTTTCAGGCATATAGAGCCGAGTAGCAATCCCTCCGACTACAACAAAAAGGGTTTTTTGAATGATCGTTTTAATGGGGAGCATCCCGAATTTGCAAATATATCCTACAAAATCGGGATGCTCCCGATCGGGACTTACGCGCTGACAAAAAAATAAGAGTGAAGTTAATCTATCACTCTTATTTAGCTTTGATGATATCTAATATGATGTCCGTTTAATTAATGTGATGCAATCTTGTAGAGACTTAGTAGACAAACTCCCTACAAGAAAAGCATTCAGGCAAACATCATATTGTGTGGTTTAGCAACCGCCAGACCCACCGAAACCTCCCATAAGAGGTTTTAAAGATACTGAAGGCATTTGATTTAGTGTCACCGATAACTTAGGAGCAGAAAATTGCTGCTGCGTATGCTGCATTTGATGTTTAAGCTGATGGCCAGCGTGTGCCAAGTGAGCATTGTGACGCATTTGCTCCAATATGTGGTCGTCTTTTTTGGAACTCATGATCTTTTCCTCCTATTAGGAGAGAGAAACAATAATCTAATCGTAGCTAGGCTAATTTGATATGTGTCCAGATTTTTCTAGATTTTTCTAGGGAATGCTAATATAGAAAAATATGGGAAAATCTGGAAAAATATTGACAAATCTGGATCAAATCTAATATAGTAGACCTACCGTTAAATAATCCTTCTCATAATGATTATAATATGCAATCTATGGATATTAAGGAAACAGTCGATCGCTTGGTCTTTGCGGAAACAGGTAAACACTTGAGCGATATTCAAAAGAAAGCAATAGAAGGAATCTGCCAAGACCAAACTTATGGTGATATTGGAAAAAATCATGGGTATAATGAGAAATATGTTGCTGACATAGCCGCCAAACTTTACAAAATCATCTCAACACAATTAGGATTACAAAAAAAAGCTGTTAATCAATCAACTTTTCTCAGCACAATAGAGGCAGCAAGAATGGAATATATTGGCTCACAGGTTGTTAAGGCAAATGATGTTAATGTTGTAGGCAATCATAATTTTAATATTTATTCAAATACTTCTAAATCCGAACATAATAATGATACTTCAGAAGCAGAAATTAATCCTCTATCTAATTACCAAGATTTATCAATTGCACCCAGAATTACTAAATTTTACGATCGCGCTTCCGACCTCGCTACCCTTTCAGAATGGATACTTACTCAAAATATTCCTTTAATTGCTGTATTAGGATTAACCGGAATTGGCAAAACTACTCTAGTTAAAAGATTTATTGATTTAAACAGTCAACAATTTGAAGTGATTATTTGGAGAAGCCTCAAATTTCCTAAATCATTAAATGATTTACTAACTAATATTTTAAATCGTTTATCCGATGAAAATAAAAGTTTGACAAATATCGAAGATCGATTAACTAAGTTATTTGAAATATTCCGTCAGAAAAAATGTTTAATTGTTCTGGACAATCTGGAAAATATTTTTATTAAGGGTCAACTAGCAGGACAATATCAGCCAGAATATGGTGATTACAAAACTTTATTTGAAATAACAACTCAAATTGAACATCAAAGCAGTTTAATTTTGATAAGTCAAGAAAAATGTCGAGAAATGGTATCTTTAGATAATGATTTAGATCTGATTAAAACATTAGAATTAAACGGCTTAAATGATGTAGAGTTTTTGAGCAATTTCAAATTAACAGACCGAGAATATTGGTCGAAATTAATTGATTTATACGATGGTAATCCTTTATATTTACATCATATTGGAACTTTAATTAAAGACGTATTTTCAGGCAAAGTTAGCAGTTTTCTTAATGAAAATAGCACATTATTGAATGAGGATTTAAAGTCGGTTTTTAATCAAAAATTTATCGAACTGTCGCCAATAGAACAACAAATTATTTTTGCACTCACTCAGCCAAAACAAGCATTTTCTATAGATGATTTGAAGTCGTGTTTATCTTCGCCTATAACCGATATTGCTGATGGTTTACGGTCTTTAAATAGACGGTATTTATTAAAAAAGATAGTAGAGGATGAAAGTTTATTTACTCTCAAACCCTTATGGATAGAGTATGCGATCGCAAATTCCCAAATTCTTCTAAAATAAGGTAATGAGAAAGGCGATCGCTTGTTTTATTATCAAGAAACTTCGAGCTCTGTAAGTTTTAGCCTGGATGGAAAGCAAGTAGCTATAAGTGGTAATGACGGTAAAGTTTTGCTGCGGCCTGTGAGAAACTTAGAGGGAGCATCCCGATTTTGCAAATAGACTGCCAGCAGCTAAAATCAAAACAGTAGATCAGGGAAAAAAATGAGCATAACTCCCGAAGAACAATTACGCTTATCAGCTTGTATTCAAGAAATAGCGCAAATCCTTTACAAAAATACAGATTCAGCAGAAATAGCTACCTTAGAAAGGCTTGAGAAAGTAGTACGTCAACAGATGTTAGAATATGTCAGCCCCAAAGTTGCCCTTTTTTTATCCAAAAAGTAACCAAAACGGTTAAAGGGCGATCGCGCACACTCAACAGTTGTGTAGGACGGCTCTTCATTACACAAAAACAAGCAAACCGCTTGGGGATCGAGCCTTACAGCCGTAGAAGTCCTCTGTTAGAAAAATGCTGTTTTTTACTTTCGGCTTCTGAGTCGTACCAAAATGCCTCTGTTGACCTAGCCACCCTCACAGGAGTCTATGTCAGTCATAGCAGTCAACACAGGCAAGTGCAGCGCCAAGAATTTTCCGTCTTGCAAGCTAAAGGTGCGATCGCACAAGTCAGCATAGATGGCGGTAAAGTGCGACTCCGAACAGAACAGGGACTTCCGTGTGAGTGGCGCGACTATAAGGCAGTGCGCTTGCAAGACCTTTACTATGGCGCTTTCTTCCAAGATAACTTAAGCCTCACCGATTGGGCGAATAGTCAGCCGCTAACTAATCCTGTAATCTGTTTAGGAGATGGTCACGATGGTGTCTGGAATTTATTCAAGGAAATAGGGACAACGGAACAACGGCAAGAAATCCTAGACTGGTATCACCTGAAAGAAAATCTGTATAAAGTGGGTGGCTCCGGTAAGCGGATAAAACTTGCTGAGGCCTTGTTATGGCGTGGTCGGGTGGAAGATGCGATCGCCATTTTTGATAACTGCCATCGTCGGCAAGTGATTAATTTCCGTGCCTACCTCAAAAAACACCGTTTTCGACTTGTGGACTATGAAACTTGTCAGGAATTGCAACCAGGTTCCATTGGTTCGGGAGCGGTAGAATCAGCGGTCAAGCAGATAGGTAGAAGGCTCAAAATTTCAGGAGCGCAGTGGAAATCTGAAAGTGTCTCTCAAATGTTGCAACTTCGTTGTGCCTACTTGAATGGTGAATTTGCAGTTTAATATTTTTGCTTTTTGCAAAATCGGGATGCTCCCTTTTAATGTTTGTCACGGGATGATTCCAAGTTCTTTTATTCAGAAAATCTTGACTGCTGCCACTACCGGGACGGCATCTACGCAGTGCAATTTCAATGTAAAGTTTTCGTCTTTGTTCGGGAAGCTTGAGATTGAGCATAATTCAATACGGTTCAGTTAAGGAAAATCATACCGAAAATGTTGGGCGGAGTGAAACGGAGGGTTCGTTCCTCAACCCAACCTACGCACTACGCACGGTCAGTTTTTGTAGCACTAACTAAACTAATAACTAATAACTAATGACCTATTTGTCAAAAAATTGCGAGCTTGCATAATCCCATAAAGGTTAACATCTGTTTCTAACAAACAAGCATGACCGCTGTTAGCCAGCAGCACCATTTCAGCTTTGGGAATTACCTTGACTAAAAGCTTCGCTTCTACTAGAGAAGGCAGCAGCCGATCGGCACCGCTAGCAATTACTAGCGTCGGCTGTTTGATGCCGCGCAACTGATTTTCGTCAACATTAAACGATCGCACTAACGCCAATCTCCACACGGACGTGTTTTGCGGTACTGCTTGCATCGCTTCTAGCAAAGCGCGGCGATCGTCGCGCCCAATCTTTCCTAATGATGCTAATATCGGCAATAAACCGATTACCGACAGCGGATAAAGGTTGGCCGGCAGCCACTGAGTCAGATACGAGCCCCACTGCACCCAAGGCTGCTGTCGAAACGAAGAAGCTGGATTGACTAAAATTAATCGATCGCACACTTGAGGAGCTTCTAACACAACTTTCATCGCTAAACAGCCCCCAAATGACTCGCCGCACAGATAAACCGGCCGCTTCGGCTTTCCGGCTTGCTTTTCTGCTTCAATTAAGGCAATTGTTTCGCTAACCAGTACGTCCCAACTAGGCGTATCGTCCGCAGGTAAAGTTAAGCAACGGATGTCGAAATGATTGGCTAATTTAGGAATTTGGGAGCGCAGCAGCAAACCGCCCCCGTCCATACCGGGCAGAAATACAAATAAAGGGCGATCGGGTTTCGGCGGTTTGGGGGTTAGGAAACGAATCTTGTTGTTAGCATTTGCCATGATTCAAGTCAATCGATTTTAGATTTTAGATTTTAGATTTTAGATTGGAAATCTGACACCAGCCCACAGTCAACAGCCAACAGCCAACAGCCAACAGCCAACAGTCAACAAACTTACAAACAACCTCGTTGGAGTAATTCTGCAATTTCTCCCTGACAGTGGTTCGTGAGTTCAGCAACAACAGCTTTGGCTTTTTTGCCTTGATATTGCTGCTGTCTCTCGACAGTAATCCAGTAAGGCCGGCCGATTAAAACATTAACTCGCTGATAAATTATCACAGGATGCCACCCAGATCGATCGAACAGCGGTTCCGAAGGATCAAACAAACTCAACAACTTGAGCGGTACACCCGATCGTACTGAGTGTTCCTCAAAAGAACTAATCGCCACCGGCAAAACTGCCAAATCCCGCACCGGTGCTCGCAAAGCCAAATGAGCAAATCCCCGCTGAAACTTCCCCACAGTATTCGGCCCCGTCAGCTTCACCATCGGTTCTGCACCCTCTGGAAACACCCCCACCATCTCGCCGCCTTGCAGTAGCGCTGTCGCTTGAGAGAAAAAATGCTGCTGTCGGTGTTCCGGTGCTTCCAAGGGGAAAGCGCCGAAAGTCGTGACCACTTCCCTCATCACCGGAACTTGACCCATGTAATGATGACAAGCAAAGCGGATCGATCGACCCAAAGCCGCCGTCAGCAGCACAGGATCTAAGAAACTGCGGTGATTGCTCACCACCAGAACCGGACTCTCTTGGGGAATCCGGTCTTCGCGGTACATAAACATCTGCGTTCCCAAACCAGCCAGGAAACAGCGCGAAATCAGCAATTTGCTCTCTGAAGACATGGGCGAAAAGACAGGTGCGACGCTATAAAGGTTGATTCCATTCCCCCGCAGCTTAACATTTCTTTACCAAGTCGGGGCTCCCTCAAAAAGTAGACTTTCCCCTTGTGCCTTTGTTTCGTAAGCTGTTGGACATTTAAACTGTGAACTAAAATTTGATAAAGTTCTTGTGGGGAGTAGGGGTTGGGCCAGAAAGCCCGCACAAAAAATACGATTTAGATTCAGAACAGCTTAGTCCTGGACGCAGGGGTTGCCAGAAACCGGGTTTTTTGCGAAAAGACGCGTTACAGCCCGCCAAAACAGTAAAAAACCCGGTTTCTTTGTCGGAGTGCGTAAGTCTTGTTTCGGCCAAATTTCCCAGTCAGAAACAAAAATTCATAAAGTGTTGTTGCAAACTTCTATAAAAATGTTTAAAACAGCCCTAAAACCAGGTTGCGGCAGCTAAACTTAGAAATTTACAGTGGCCATTGACACACTGTCAAAGTATTTTTGGACAAGTCGTAATAGCAATCTCGCGAGGCATCAAATGAATAACATCCAAAACTATCGCCTTAAATGTACGCTCACCTTTGGCGACATTTACGGTCAAATCATTGTTTGGCTGATAGTCATCTTCCTAAGTCTAGCGTCGGCACTCGCCTTGTGGAGTAGCGCCCGCCAAATCTTCGCCTTGGCTACCGTCGGCTTGATTTTAGTGCTGTCTCTGCCCTTCTTGCTGTTTGCTTTCGTTACAACTCTGCTAAATAACATTGAAGTGCTTGCTGTAGAACCCGGTACGGAAACTCAACCTTCTGCAACGGGAAATCAGTCCACTCAGCAGCCTATCGAAAGCGCCGGCTAGTCCAATGTGAAATTTTAACTTTTGATTTCCCATTCAAATCAAAAGTTAAAAAACTTCCTGCTCTTTTGGTAGGAAGTTTTTTTTTGCGTCACGATAAGTTGAGCAGAACACTCAAAATAATTCAAAAAGATGCTAGAACACGACGTAATCATTGTAGGCGGCGGTTTAGCAGGTTGCCGCGCCGCAGTAGAAATTGCTCGGACTGACCCCAGTTTAAAGGTAGCTGTCGTCGCCAAAACTCACCCGATTCGATCGCACTCCGTCGCAGCCCAAGGCGGCATGGCCTCCAGCCTCCAAAATGTCGATCCCGAAGACAGTTGGAAAGCCCACGCCTTCGACACAGTAAAAGGTTCAGACTATTTAGCCGACCAAGACGCGGTAGAAATCCTCACCCGCGAAGCACCCGGTGTAGTCATAGATTTAGAACACATGGGAGTCCTCTTCTCCCGCCTCCCAGACGGCAGAATTGCCCAGCGCGCTTTCGGCGGACATTCCCACCGCCGCACCTGTTACGCTGCGGACAAAACTGGTCACGCCATCCTCCACGAATTAGTCAACAATCTGCGCCGCTGCGGAGTTCACATCTATCAGGAGTGGTATGTCACGCGCCTGATTTTGGAAGAAGGCCAAGCCAAGGGGGTAGTTATGTACCATCTGCTAGACGGTCAAATTGAGGTTGTCCGTGCTAAGGCGGTGATGTTTGCTACGGGCGGTTACGGCCGAGTTTACAATACCACGTCGAACGATTACGCCTCGACGGGAGACGGTTTGGCGATGACGGCTTTAGCTGGATTGCCGCTGGAAGATATGGAATTCGTGCAGTTTCACCCGACTGGTTTGTATCCCGTGGGAGTGTTGATTTCCGAGGCTGTGCGGGGCGAAGGCGCTTATTTGATTAATTCAGAGGGCGATCGATTTATGGCTAATTATGCGCCGTCGCGGATGGAATTAGCGCCCAGAGATATCACTTCGCGGTCAATTTCCATAGAAATTCGCGCCGGCCGAGGGATTAATGTTGATGGTAGTGCCGGCGGCCCCTTTATCTACCTCGATTTGCGGCACATGGGACGCGAAAAAATTATGAGCAAAATTCCTTTTGCTTGGGAAGAAGCCCACCGTTTGTTAGGAATTGATGCCGTAAATCAGCCGATGCCCGTGCGCCCTACGGTTCACTATTCAATGGGGGGAATTCCTACTAATGTTAGCGGCCAAGTTCGCAGCAGTCCTGACAGTTTAGTAGACGGTTTCTTTGCAGCGGGCGAAGCAGCTTGCGTGTCCGTTCACGGCGCCAACCGTTTGGGCAGCAACTCGCTTTTAGAATGCGTCGTTTATGGCAAAGTTACTGGCGCAACCATAGCACAATTCGTACAAAATCGCAAGTTGCCGACAGTAGACGAACAGCGTTATATTATGGAAGCAAAAGAGCAAATTCAGGCACTTGTAGAGCGTCCCGGAAAATACCGCATCAATCAAATCCGGCAGCAGTATCAAGATACTATGACTGAGTATTGTGGTGTATTTCGTAGCGCCGAATTGATGCAGGAAGGTTTAAAGAAATTGGAGGATTTAGAGCGACAATATGAGGAGGTTTACTTAGACGATAAAGGCAAGTTGTGGAATACGGAAATTGTGGAAGCTTTGGAGTTGCGGAGTTTGATTATTGTCGGAAAAATGATTTTAACTTCTGCTTTGAACCGCCAGGAAAGTCGGGGAGCTCATTCGCGGGAAGATTTTACTGAGCGCGATGACGGCAATTTCTTGAAGCATACAATGGCGTATTATTCGCCGGCGGGGATTGATTTGGCTTATATGCCGGTGGCGATTACGATGTTTGAGCCGCAGGAGAGGAAGTATTAATTTCTGATTAGCCGTAACCCCCTAATTCAAGGGGGGTATTTTTTTTGATTACGCTAAAATAAGGGCGTTTATAAAATATCAGCAAGGAATAAAAAGAGGGCCACTGACTCCAGCCATATTATCCAAATATCCCGTAGCTTGCATAAAAAACTACTATGTGTAATAATTAAAGGTTAAGGGTTAAATTTAATACTCCCGTTGTCAACTACCAATTTTCAGCATAACCCGCGCCGGACAACTTGTAATTTGCTTTTTGAGGAAAAAATGAGTAAGTGGACAAGAACCTTTACTTTTAAAGGTAAAGAGTTATATTACAATCGGATAAAATTCAATAACCCGACAGAAAGAGCCGTAGAAATTTCCATTGCCTTTGACTTTATTGCTAATCTAAGGAATCCTCAGAAAATTCTTGAAATTGGCAACGTACTCTCCCACTACGAAAACTCATTGAGCGAAAATATTGGGATCAGATCGAGACGAATTGTAGATAAATTTGAAGTCGATCTAGGTGTAGAAAATCAAGATTTGATGAGCTTGCCATCAGCGGAAAAATATGACGCAATAGTATCAATTTCCAGTGTAGAGCACGTAGGGCAAGGAGACGATCCTTCAGGAGGCTATGGGGAACAGATAGAGTACCGCGATCTAGAGGGCCCCCTAAAGGCGATCGCAAAAATTTACGATCTACTGGCTATTGATGGAAAAGCCTTGATTACCGTTCCTTTTGGAAAACTTACAGATGCAGAATGGTATATTCAATTTAGCCAAGAATATTTAGATGTTTTATGGAAAAAATATGGTATTCCGAAAGATGCTATATCCGCCAACTACTTAAAGCTGATAGATAGGGAAACGGTAGATGAAAAGCACTATATGCTTTGGAAAGAAGTAAATGCTTTAGAACTTAGGGATAGTGAATACGGATGGCCTTGGTCACAAGCTAATGCAATTGCCGTCATAGAACTTACCAAAGTCTCCAGCGAATTTAATCTCAACTTAAACCTAGAACCAACCGATTTGTATTACAATATGACTTACGAACAACGGAGAGAGTTTGAAAATTGCAAAGCCCAACTTCATCAGATTCAGAGAGAGTTGGCGCAGTCGCAGTCGCAACTCTATCAAACTCAGGCAGAGTTAGAACAATCCTTGACGGAACTAAATCAAAGTCAGAAAGAGTTAGAAGTAGTTCAAAGTCAAAGTTATCCTATTCAAGGAGAATTGGAACTGGCGCAAGCTCAACTATTTAAAACTCAGGAAGAGTGCGCTCAATTTCAGTCCCAACTATATCAAGCTCAGGAAGAGTTGGAAAAAGTCCATCCCCAACTACATCAAACTAGAAGTGAGTTGGAAATATCCGAGTCAAAACTGTACAAAACTCAGGGAGAGTTGGAATTAACCGAAGCTCAACTATATCAAACTCAGGAAGAGCGCGATCGATTTGAGTCGCAAATGTATCAGGCTCAGGAAGATTGCGAATTAATACAAATTCAACTGCATCAAATTCAGGGAGAATTAGAACTCTTCCAAGCCCAATATCATCAAACTCAGCAAGAATTGGAACTATCCCAATCCGCACACTATCAAACTCAGCAAGAATTGGAATTATCCCAAGCCGAACACCATCAAACTCGGAAAAAATTGGAACAGTCACAGTCTCAACTGCACTCGACTCAGCAAGAATTGGAACTATCCCAAGCCGAACACTATCAAGCTCAGCAAGAATTGGAACAGTCACAGTCGCAACTCCACTCGACTCGGCAAGAATTGGAATTATCCCAAGCCAAACACCATCGAACTCGGAAAGAATTGGAACAGTCGCAGTCGCAACTCCACTCGACTCGGAAAGAATTGGAACAGTCGCAGTCACAACTGCACAAAACTGCGGGGGAATTAGAGAGATGGCGTTTTCAGGAAAATGCCGTCAAAAATCCAGATGAAAATAATTCAGTGCAGTACGGCGTTCTAGTATGGGAAGCCTGGTATGCTTATCGCAACCACGATAGGGCTGGGATGTCTCATTCTCTACAGAAATCTTTGAATTGTACGCCTTTCTCACCGACAGAAACTATTGTGAACTGGTTGGAAAATTTTGGTCGCTTTTCCTTAGAAAAAGGCGAGTATCTCGATACGAACTCCCTGAGCAATTCCCTCGAATGGAAAGAATTGATCAGGCGTGTCCTTGCTGTTAAAACTAGGGTAGGGCGGATCTAGGCTCAGGTGGCGGGAACACTAGGCTTAAGCGAGAGTCTAGTGTTTAAAATAGCCACCGGGAAGCTCAGCGCACACACCCATTCTCCCTGAGAGCATCGTCTGTTTGTAGCTTTGCTCTTAAAACTGTTCAGGAATAGCGTCGCCAAAGTGAAATCGGCTCCGGTTTGGGTGAAAAAAGTCCGTTCATCTTTTTTAACGCAAGTTTGTAGATGCGCCATCGCGAACATCACCTGGTATAGTTACAAAAACGGGGATTCTCCCGTGTTGTAGGGTGGCAAGCCCGTCAGAGTTGGAAATTACACCATTTAGTTCAAAGATGCTGACAAAGAACACAGAAAAATATCTTGATTTTGAAACTTGTAAAGAGGTACTTGCTAATGTCCGAGAGCAGAACCGTAAGATAGTGCTCTGTCATGGGGTGTTTGACCTCCTTCACCCGGGTCATATTGCCCACTTGCAAGAAGCTAAAGCTTTGGGAGAGGTATTGGTAGTTTCAATTACCGCAGCTAATTACGTCAACCGAGGCCCTGGCAGACCAGTTTTTTCCGACGATTTGCGACTTTATTCGATTGCTTCTTTAGCTTGCGTAGACTACGTGCTATTGGCTCCTGTGGCTACAGCTTTAGATGTACTCGATCGAGTTCAGCCAAATTTTTACTGCAAAGGTCACGAATATGCTGACCACAGTCAAGATGTTACTAAAAATATTGACCGGGAAGCCGATCGAGTCAAAGCTTACGGCGGAGAAATTCGCTATACAGGCGAGATTGTTTTTAGCTCAACAAAGCTGCTCAATAACTACACGGATGTGTTGCCACCCCATATCAAAAGCTATGCCATCCAATTAAGCCAGCAATACCCTTTTGAGGCAATTCGCAAGGGCGTTGATGCGATGCAAAAGCTCAAAGTATTAGTGTTGGGGGACGTAATTATTGATGAATTTGTTCACTGTACAGTGCAGGGTTTGACTTCTAAGGGCAGAGTTATTTCGACTCGCTTTTTGAAAAAAGAGCAGCATTTAGGAGGTTCTTTGGCTATTGCTCGCCACATGGCTACTTTTGTAGACTCTGTAACTGTGGCTGGTGTGGTGGGGAATGAGCCAGACATTCACAGCTTGATTTTGAATAATATAAATGGCGGTATTCGGCTAGATTTACAATATGAAAATGGTGCCGCCACCGTCACCAAACGCCGTTACATTGAGCGGCAGGGAATGAGGGATAATTACACCAAGCTGTTTTCTATTAATGAGCTGCAAGAAGAAGGACCGGCGCCCAATCAGCGACAAAATTTGTTAGAGCGTTTGCGAAAAACGATTAGGGATTATGACATGGTAGTGGTTGCAGATTACGGACATGGATTGCTGGATTCTGAACTCATGGAGATGGTTCAAAATGAAGCTTCTTTTTTGGCCTTGAACTGCCAAACGAATAGTGCCAATTACGGCTATAACTTAATTACTAAGTACCGCCGAGCTGATGTTTTTTGCTTGGATGAACAAGAACTACGTTTAGCGTTTTCTAGCCGTTACGGAGACCACAATTATCTGCTTAAAGGCTTGTTCCAACATCTAGATTCTCAGCAAGGATGGCTCACTTTAGGTTCTGCGGGAGCGTTGGGGATCAATGCTAAAGGAGAAGAAGATGTGAGTCCAGCAATGACGTTGGCAGTAAAGGATACAATAGGGGCGGGCGATGCGTTTTTTGCTCTGGCTAGCTTGAGTGCGAAGCTGGAATTACCGATCGCAGTTGGTTCGCTGCTGGGGAATTTGGCTGGGGCAATTTCAGCTAATACTCTTGGGAATGCTGAACCTGTAGAAAAAGCTCGGTTGTTGAAATTTGCTACTACAGTTTTAAAGGTATAGAGATGCCATCTTTTAGCAAGCCGCAAGCAATTTTGTGCGATCGCGATGGCACTCTAATTGAAGATAGCCACTTCCTTAGCCACCCCGACCAAATTGAGTGGATTCCGGGAGTGCTCGAAGCGCTAAAATTCCTGAATACTCAGGACATCTCAGTATTGGTGCTGACTAATCAATCGGGAGTAGCTAGGGGTTATTTCCCAGTGGAGGCAGTGGAGGCAGTTAACGATCGAATGCGACGGGATGCTGAAGTGGCTTCAGGGGCGATCGCCGATTTTTATTACTGTCCCCATCACCCGAAAGGTGAAGTTATCCAGTATAGTTACGTTTGTGAGTGTCGCAAGCCGTCGCCTGGGTTATTTCTCCAAGCGATGGCCGACCACAGTTTAGACCCGACGCGGTGCTGGGCGATCGGGGATAGACTCAGGGATTTAGAGCCTGGTTTGCAGTTAGGGATGAAAGCTTTTCTGGTGAAAACTGGCTATGGAATACAGGAACAGCAACATTTGTCTAAATCTCCGTTTTACGATCAAATAACGGTAATTTCATCAATGGGAGAAATTAGTGGCTTTATCCAAAACACGAAGAATTTTACGCCGTCAAAAATGTTAAATGTAACACCTTTGGTGGGATGATTAATATATTAGACAGGGGTAAAAATAAAGTTTAGGGAAGGCAAGATGCCTACCCCATAACAGTTTTTATAGAGGTCTATTAACCCAAGTCAAAATAATTGAGGAATGTAGGGTGAATCAAATGCAACAAGTTTTAGTCACAGGTGGAGCCGGTTATGTGGGGGCTGTTCTAGTTCCTAAACTACTTCAAGCTGGATATCGAGTTAAGGTTGTGGATTTGTACATTTATGGAGCAGATGTTCTATCCGCAGTCAAAGACCATCCGGGGTTAGAAGAGATTAAGGGAGATATTCGCGATCGCCCACTGCTAGAAAAAATTCTACCCGGATGTGATGCTGTTATCCATCTAGCTTGCATTTCCAACGATCCCAGTTTTGAATTAGATCCCGACCTCGGTAAGTCGATTAACTACGATGCTTTTGTTGACTTAGTAGATGTTGCCAAAGATAGCGGTGTCAAGCGGTTTATATATGCTTCCTCTTCAAGCGTGTACGGCATTAAAGAAACCGAAAATGTTAACGAAGAACTCCCATTGCAACCGTTAACAGATTATTCCAAGTATAAAGCAATGTGCGAGGATGTGTTGCTTGCCAAGCGGGAACCGGGGTTTGTTACCTTAATTCTGCGGCCGGCGACGGTGTGCGGTTACTCACCCAGACTGAGGCTGGATTTAACAGTAAATATCCTCACTAACCACGCTGTCAATAACGGTAAAATCACGGTATTTGGCGGCGAACAAAAACGACCGAACATTCATATCGAGGATATGACAGACCTTTATATCAAGTCGCTAGAGTTGCCAGATGATGCGATCGACGGTAAGATTTTTAACGCGGGTTATGAAAATCATACTGTGATGCAAATTGCTCAAATGGTGCGAAATGTGGTAGGAAAACAAGTAGAGATTGTCAGCACGCCGACAAATGACAACCGCTCTTATCACATTTCATCGGAGAAGATTAAGAGAGAACTGGGGTTTGTGCCACAGCACACAATTGAAGATGCTGTGCAGGATTTGCTGAAGGCGTTTAATGCTAATCTGATTCCTAATCCGATGACGGATAGCCTTTATTACAATATAAAGACGATGCAAGGACTGAGTTTAAAATAAAGAGATGAATATTCCAGAACTTGAAGCCACGGCCCGAAAAATTCGGGGCAAAATTGTAGAACTGTCCCACAAAGCTCGCACTGCCCATTTAGGGTCTTCCCTATCCTGTACCGATCTTTTAGTAGCAGCTTACTGGGGAAGTTTGAAAATCGATCCCAAGGATTCAGACAATCCCGATCGCGATCGCTTGATTTTCAGTAAAGGACACGCTGCGACAACGCTTTACGCTACCCTCGCAGAAGCGGGGTTTTTCCCACCCGAATTACTCGATACCTATGCCGAACCGGGTAGCAAATTACCGGAACACCCTAGCGTAAAATGCGTACCAGGGGTAGAATTAGCTACGGGTTCCCTCGGACATGGGTTGTCCGTAGGCATAGGCATGGCTCTGGCAGGTCGCATTCAGAAACGTTCTTACCGCGTATTTGTGGTGATGAGCGACGGCGAGTGTAATGAAGGTTCAGTCTGGGAAGCTGCGATGTTTGCACCATCTCAAAAACTAGATAATATCGTTGCCATCATTGATTACAATAAGTGGCAAGCTACGGGTCGTAGCAACGAAATAATGGCTCTTCATCCTCTCAAAGAAAAGTGGGAAGCTTTCGGATGGAGTACCTACGAATTGGACGGTCACGACATGAAAGCATTAGTTGATACCTTGCGTAATGTCCCAGATGGTAGTGGTAAACCCATTGCTATTGTTGCTCATACTATTAAAGGAAAAGGGGTTTCCTTTATGGAAGACGATAACAATTGGCACTACCGCGTTCCAAATGCGGAAGAAGTTGAAAAAGCTAAAGTGGAACTTAAACTTGTATGAGAAATGAATTTGCAGCGGAATTAAACGAAATCGCGGCGGAAGATGAGCGGGTGGTGTTGCTATCTGGTGATATTGGCAACCGCTTGTTTGATAAATATAAAGATCGTTTTCCTGATCGCTTTTATAACTGTGGAGTTGCCGAAGCGAACATGATGAGCGTGGCTGCTGGTATGGCAATGTGCGGACTTCGACCCATTACTTACACGATTACGCCGTTTACAACTACTCGCTGTTTTGAACAAATTAGGGTTGATGTTTGTTATCACAATGTTCCAGTGATTATTGTGGGAGTTGGGGCGGGTTTGTCCTATGCCGGGAATGGGGCAACTCATCATTCTTGTGAAGATATTGCTTTACTGCGAATGCTGCCAAACATGACTGTGATCTGTGCGGGTGATGCTTGGGAAGTACGAGCGGCTATGCGAGCTTGTTTGCAACAGAATGGCCCAGCTTATATTCGCATGGGCAAGAAAGGTGAGCCGCTCGTTCATCAGGGGATGCCTGACTTTGAAATTGGCAAAGGAATCGTGATGCGACGGGGAAGTGACGTTTGCTTGCTGAGTACCGGAAATCTGCTACCGAATGTGTTGCAAGCAGCAGACGAACTCAGCAAACAGGGAGTTTCAGCTCAAGTTGTTAGCTTCCACACTGTTAAACCTTTGGATCGAGAATTGCTAGCTCAGGCTTTCTCGCAGTTTTGGGTAGTGGCGACGGTTGAAGAACACAGTATCATGGGCGGACTCGGAGGGGCTGTGGCTGAGTGGTTGAGCGATCGCGACCATCAAAAAGCTCGCCTGTTGCGAATTGGAGTTGCAGACAAGTTCCTGCACGCAGCGGGAGAACAAGAGTATGCCCGCGAGTATTTTGGTCTCACCCCAGAAGCGATCGCAGACAAAACCTTAGAGATGTATCGGGCGATCGCGCCTCAGCAGGTGAAAGCATAAAAAAACAAAGGATAAACAGATATGGACTTCTTGGAAAAAATAGAAACAGACTTAAGTGCTGCTTTCATTCAAAATGGCTATATAGTCCAGCCCTGCGAAAATCTCTCTGCGCTGGATAAAATCCGAAACAAAACGGTAGATTTAGCAACTAATTTTTTGGCAGTGCCATATCCGACTGATGCCGGAGAGTTTTTAGATGAAATTGTTGCTCTAGTACCAGTCAAAAAACTCAACTCTTTTCGGCTTCATATCATATCAGGTTTAATGGCAGAACCTTGGTTTCGGGAAGCATATTTTTCCTGCGCTCGTTCCCTAGTAAAAACCATTGTCGGCAACGAACTGGTGATGCAGCGAAATATCGGTTTAAGCATTCAACTTCCAGGCGACAACAGTTCTTTATTACCCCTGCATTCTGATAGTTGGGGCTCGGAATGTTCCCCTTTTGAAGTAGTATTATGGATTCCATTAGTAGATTGCTATCGGACAAAGAGTATGTTTATTTTGCCGCCTGATGCTGATGCTAAATGGCGGGAAAGAGTACAGGAATTTTCTGGGGCAGGAACAGAAAGTCTTTATCAGGCGATCGAGCCAGAACTTGAATGGTTAGAAGTTCCCTACGGTAAGGTAGTTCTCTTTACTCCTACGATCGTCCACGGCAATCGAATTAACCAAGAATCTACAACGAGATGGTCTATGAATATTCGATTTAAAGGTTTATTTACACCTTACTCTGATAAACGTCTGGGGGAATATTTCGCCCCGATAGCAGTGCGTGCAGCCTCTAAAATAGGGATGAAATTTACAATGCCTGGGGGGTTTGATGAGTGAAGAATTGAGTCAAAAATTAGGGTATCGCGGTTACATTACCAGCCGTCCAGTCCGGGGAATAAGTTATCCACACCGCGTGCAAAACTTGGTGGTTCGCGACTACGCCACACGGCATAATTTAGATTATAAACTCAGTGCTACTGAATACGCTATGCCGGGATGTTATATGATGTTCTACGATGTCTTGACAGAACTGCCACAACTAGAGGGCATCATACTATTTAGCCTGTTTATGTTGCCACAGAAAACCAAGCCCCGATTGGAAATATACGACCGGATTTTAGGTGCTGGATGCGAGTTGCACGCAGCTTTGGAAGAAATGGTACTGCAAGAGAAAAGCGAGATAGAAGATTTTGAGACAATGATACAGGTTGTATTAAATTTACCTAAGGCACCAATGGGGGGTTATTATCACAAGTCAGAAGACCCAAAACTCAACAACTTTTTTCTAGAAGCTATGAGACCGACGATCGATATGAGTGTCAACTACCTACACTGACCTTCGGTGAGCGTGTAGGCTTGCAGGAAACTGTAAGCCTTGTTGACCAGCTTTAGTTTCTAATAGGAACTCCGTTATTTGAGTCATGACACCCGCTTAATGCGTGCCAGTTTTAGGCTCTGTCGTCTGAAGTTAAACAGGCTATAGGAAAAACCAGTGCTTCAGGCTTAAAAAGCTCTTATAACATTAGCGAGGCAAACTTAACCAGTAATGAGAGGCAGCAGTAATGCGCGTTTTCGTATTAGACAAAAACTTGAAACCACTTGACCCATGCCATCAGGCACGGGCAAGAGAACTATTAGACAAAGGAAGAGCTAAGGTATTTAGACGCTATCCATTCACTATCGTGTTGCAGGATAGGGTTTTTGAAGCTTCAGTTACTCATAGTCACCGAATCAAGATCGATCCTGGCAGCAAGGTTACGGGTATTGCTGTGGTTCAAGAAGAGACGGGGCGAGTTACTAACGCATTAGAAGTCTCACACAGAGGACAGCAGATTAAAAACTCTCTTGAATCTCGTAGGTCATTAAGAAGAGGCAGACGTAACCGTAAAACTCGTTACCGTAAGCCTCGTTTCTTAAACAGAACCCGTAGAACTGGATGGCTGCCACCTTCCCTTGAGAGTCGAATTGCCAACATCGAAACGTGGGTTAGGAGAATTAGAAAAGTCTGCCCAGTTACCGCAGTTTCTCAAGAATTAGTACGTTTTGACCTGCAACAAATACAAAACCCCGAAATTAGTGGAGTTGAGTACCAAAGAGGTGAACTATTCGGCTTTGAAGTGAAAGAGTATTTACTTCAAAAATGGAATAGAAGATGTGCTTATTGCGGTGTTGAAAATGTCCCATTCGAGATTGAACACATCCTTGCTCGGAGCAAGGGAGGTTCTAACAGAGTCAACAACCTATGTCTTAGTTGCCATTCCTGCAACCAAGCCAAGGGAAACAAACCTGTCGAGGAGTTTTTGAAAAAGAAGCCAGAAGTTCTCAAGCGAGTAATGGCTCAAGCGAAAGCACCCCTCAAAGATGCCGCTGCTGTTAACGCTACTCGTTGGGAGTTGTACAGAAGGCTTCAATCTACGGGTTTGCCACCAGAAGTAGGTTCTGGTGGTCGAACAAAGTTTAATCGCAAGACTAGAGGGATTGAGAAGCGGCATTGGACAGATGCAGCAAATGTTGGTGCGTCTACTCCAGAACGACTTCTGCTTAATGGGGTTAAACCCTTGATTGTCAAAGCCAAAGGACATGGCATTCGACAGCGTTGCGGCACTGACAAATTTGGTTTCCCAATTCGTCATGCTCCAGCTCAAAAGTTTTTTATGGGATTCCAAACTGGGGATTTGGTAAACGCCCATGTCCTTACTGGGAAGTATGCAGGAAACTACACGGGTCGAATTGCCATTCGATTCAAGCCAAGTTTCAAGTTAACAACAGGAGGTAAAAGCTTTGACGTACATCCCAAGTATTTAAGAACCATTCATAAGGCTGACGGTTATGAATATACATTCTGACTCAAAGGATTCGCTGTCGCTCAATTTATTGATTGGCGGCAATTCCCCGGACGCTAAATCATTGGCGGTACTCGCGGATCTCGATATATCCGCCTCGATTATAGCGTCCGCCCCCTTGCCGCGTTCTAGGTGGAGTGAGCAATGCTAATTGGAGTTGATTTTGACAACACAATTGTTTGTTATGACGGCTTGTTCCACCGAGTGGCGGTCGAACAAAGATTAATTCCCCCAGAAATTCCCGCTAGTAAAGGTCAAGTGCGGGATTATTTGCGCCAGTGTGGGAAGGAAGATGCTTGGACCCAAATGCAGGGTTACGTTTACGGCGATCGCATGAAAGAAGCTGACCCGTTTCCGGGCGTACTGGAATTTTTTACCCGTTGCGTTCGGGATGGAGTCAATGTCTGCATTGTCAGCCACAAGACGCGCTACCCTTATCTGGGCCCCAAATACGATTTGCACGAAGCTGCACAGGGATGGTTGAAAAGTCAAGGGTTTTACGACCCGGATCGCATTAATTTGTCCCCAGACCAAGTGTACTTTGAACTTACTAAGCAGGAAAAGCTGGAACGCATTGCCAAGAAGCAATGTACCCATTTTATCGATGACTTGCCCGAATTTTTGGGAGAGTCGGGGTTTCCGGCCGGAGTCGAACGCATCCTCTTTGACCCCCAAAATCACCATCTCACCGGACATCCCTTTCGTTACGCTTCCTCTTGGTCGGAAATCGAGGCTTTAATTTTATGCTGACTGAAGTTGTTTCCCTGAGTTTAGACGAGCTTCAGCAAGCGGCCGTTGATTTGATGGCGGTGGCGGGGTTGGGTGGCGAGGTGGAACTTCATCCTCTGACAGGTGGCGGGAATAACCGAGTTTTCCGCGTGGATGCAAAGGGTTCAAGTTTTTTGCTGAAGGCTTATTTTCAACATCCAGGCGATCGCAGAGACCGCTTGGGTACGGAATTTGCGTTTTCGCAGTTTGCTTGGGATAATGGGGTGCGAACCTTGCCTCAACCGTTGGCGTGCGATCGCCAAAAAGGTTTAGGTTTATATGAGTTTGTCCGCGGACGGCGACTAGAACCGCAGGAAGTTACTGCTGAAACGGTTGAGCAAGCACTTAATTTCTATCGGGAAATAAACTGTTATAAGCAACTGACTGAGGCTCAAAATCTACCCAAGGCATCGGAAGCTTGTTTTACCCTTGAGGAACATCTGCAATGCGTGGAACGTCGTCTTGTCAGGTTGCAAACAGTCGAAGAGTCTTGTGAGAGCGATCGCTCTGCTGTAGACTTTATTCACAACCAATTGTTTGAAGCTTGGAAAGCAATCCAAGCATGGGTTGTGCAACAAGCGAGTCAGTGGAGTCTAAAGTTAGAAGCAGAAATCCCATCTTTAGATCGGTGTTTGTCTCCATCGGATTTTGGATTTCACAACGCTATTTTGAGTGAGTCTGGGCAATTACGCTTTCTCGACTTTGAGTATGCAGGATGGGACGATCCGGGTAAAATGGTTTCAGACTTTTTTTGCCAACCGGCGGTTCCTGTCTCTTTAAATTACTATTCCAAGTTTGTGGAAGCGGTGGTTTCTGAGTTGTCAGAACCCGAACAACACCGACAGCGGATGGCGATTTTATTGCCTGTTTATCGAGTCAAGTGGTGTTGTATTCTGCTTAATGACTTTTTGCCAGTCGGTAGCCAAAGGCGAAGTTTTGCTGGGCAAGTTGCCGATCGGGAAGTACACAAAGCTGTACAATTGCAAAAGGCGCGTCGCGCTCTCCAATACCTGAAAGAAAACAGGGAATTTTAAATGGCTTATATTGATTTCCTCTCAGCAGTTCACAAAAAAACTCAGCGCGATTATTTGGGGCGCGTGAATGAATTCCCGAAGGCTGAGGCGGCTAAGCTTGCTAAAAAATTTGATTATGATTATTGGGACGGCGATCGCAAAGTTGGCTATGGTGGTTATAAATATGATGGTCGCTGGCGGGCTGTTGCAGATGCGATCGCTCAACACTATAATTTAAAACCGGGCGCTCGGATTCTTGATGTGGGTTGCGGCAAGGCGTTTTTACTCTACGACTTCACGCAAGCTGTACCGGGAATCGAAGTTTGCGGTATAGATATTTCAGAATACGGGATTGCTCACGCTAAGGAAGAAGTGCGCCCGTTTTTGAAAGCGTGCAGCGCGACAGAACTTCCGTTTGCAGACAACAGCTTTGATTTAGTGATTTCTATAAATACTTTACACAATTTGTATTGTTTTGAGCTAGACAGAGCTCTGCGGGAAATAGAGCGGGTCAGCAAGGGGAACAAATATATTGTGGTAGAGTCCTATAGGAACGAGGAAGAAAAAGCTAACCTACTATATTGGCAGCTTACGTGCGAAAGTTTCTATACCCCCCAAGAGTGGGATTGGTGGTTTAAGCATTGTGGCTATAGTGGCGATCACTCTTTTATCTACTTTGAGTAGGCTTGACAATTACACAGTTAAACGGCAAATATAGCAGATTAGAGGTAAGTAGGTACGAGCTTCTGTAGGGACACGGCTTGTAGGGACACTCCAAGAGTCCAAGGAGTGTCAACTTAACGTTAAACCCAGTCATAGACGGCGGTTTGACTATTAAGCCTAGATCCCCCCTAGCCAAGGGCGGGCACGGGGGCACCGCCCCTACGAAGGGGGGAACCGGAAATGGATCAAAGTCAACCCCTACTCCCCTTCTTAAGGGGGATTTAGGGGGATCTAGACTCGGCGGTGAACTAGATTTCTCAAGGCTTTCAGTCTTAAGTTGACATGAAGAAGGGCTCTTGGAGTGTCCCTACGGCACTCGCGAGCGGGGTGTATTTCATAAACCTGGAATCTGCTCCTGTATATCATAAAAAGATCGGGGGACGACATGAATCAACGTAAAATAGCAGTGCTTGGTAGCAATTCGTTTTCGGGAAGCGATTTCGTTGACTTACTTCTGGAAGACGACAAAAACGAAGTTATAGGTATAAGTCGTTCTCCAGAGAAAGGGTCACTTTTTCTCCCCTATCTGCGTCATCCAAACCCTCGGTTTCAGTTTCATCAACTGGATTTTAACCGAGATATGGCAAAGATTTTGCAGGCGATTGACGATTTTTCACCGGAATATATTGTCAATTTTGCTGCTCAAAGTGAGGTGGCTCCTAGTTGGACAAATCCTGACCACTGGTTCCAAACGAATACAGTAGCATTGGCTCAACTAATTAATCACTTGAAAGACAAAAAATACTTGGGTCGCTATGTTCACATTTCTTCTCCAGAAGTGTATGGAACTTGTGAAGGGAATGTGCTAGAATCTGCGCCGATGAATCCTTCGACACCCTACGCCGCCTCTAAAGCTGCTGCGGATTTACTTTTATCCACTTACTATAAAAATTTTCAGTTTCCTTTGGTGACAGTTCGTGCTACCAATGTGTATGGAGCTTACCAGCAGCTCTTCAAAATTATTCCGCGATCGGCAATTTACCTGAAGCTGGGTAAAACGATTCAGTTGCACGGCGGCGGGCACGCGGTGAAGTCTTATATCCATATTCGCGATGTTTCTAGGGGAGAATTAGCGGTGATGGAAAAAGGGCAGGTGGGAGAAATTTATCATTTGTCGCCCGATAGGGGGTATGCTGTGCGGGAAGTAGTGCAAACTATTTGCGAAGCGATGAACCGCTCGTTTGCTGAGTCAACGGAGACTGTTGCCGAACGATTAGGACAGGATGCTGCCTATGTGATAGATTCAACCAAGGCTCGTACTGAACTCGGATGGAAGTCAGAAATTTCTTTAAAGGATGGAGTTGCGGGTGTGATAAAATGGGTGGACGAATTTTGGGATGAGATTGAGAAGCAGTCTTTAGAATATATTCATAAACCTTAGTATCAAATCAGGGTATGATTAACAACGGTTGAGGAAAGCCGGAGACAAGCAATGACTGTAAGCTATTTTGACGCGGCAAACAAACTAAAGCAGGAAGGGAGATTGGAAGAGGCGATCGCTTCTTATCGCTCTGCTATTGAGGAAAACCCCAATTTTTATTGGTCTTACCCTAATTTGGGAGATGTTTTGCTTAAGGTTTCCCGGTGGGAAGAAGCAGTCAATGCTTACAGTCGGGCGATCGAACTGAACTCTAGTTCGGCTTGGATTTATTACAATCAAGGGGAAGCTTTAACTAAGTTGGGGCGGTTGGATGAGGCGATTGTTTGTTATCAAAGGGCGTTCGAGTTAAGTCCTGAGGAGTTTGAGATTCATTATGGTTTGGCAGAGGCGCTGCGGCTGAGAAATGAGCGAGATTTGGTTCAGGCAATAGCTATGTATAAGCGATTAATAGAGCTAAATCCTGAGTCAGTGGAAGCTTATAAAAATTTGCTGAAGATTCAACCGGAGAATTGGCAACTCTGGTGGCAGTTAGGTCGCTGGTATGCTCAAAAAGAAGAGCAGCAGTTACGAGCTATAGAAGCGTACCAAAAAGCCTTAGAAATCAATCCAGATAGTTTACCAATCTGCCAAGATTGGTTGGCAATAGATTCGGAAAATTGGGAAGTTTGGCTGAAATTAGGAAATCTTCACGTTCAAAGGGGCGAAACTGAGTTAGCGAAAATCGCTTACGACCGAGCCATAGCAATTAACCCTAGCATCGCGGTGTCAGCCTATGAAAAGTTGATAGAACTTCAACCGGAGGATTGGCAGCTCTGGTGGCAGTTAGGTCGCTATTGTACTCAAAAAGAAGAGCAGCAGTTACAAGCTATAGAAGCGTACCAAAAAGCCTTAGAAATCAATCCAGATAGTTTACCAATCTGCCAAGATTGGTTGGCAATAG
>NZ_JAUBTT010000038.1:0-21859 GCF_036705125.1 Microcoleus sp. B7-D4 | reverse complement strand
ATTCGGAAAATTGGGAAGTTTGGCTGAAATTAGGAAATCTCCACGCTCAAAGGGGCGAAACGGATTCAACAAAAATAGCTTACGATAGAGCCATAGCAATTAACCCTAGCATCGCGGTTGAAGGCTGGTTAAAAGGTCAACCAGTTCAATGGGAAATTTTCTGGGAGTTGGGCAACTTTTTCACACAACAACAGCAGTGGGAAAACGCAATAATGGCTTACCGTCGTTTGCTAGTAATTAACCCAAGTTTTGACGAAGGTTACAACAAATTAGGGGAGGCTTTGGTACGTAAAGATCAACTGGATGGAGCCTTTCAAGCTTATCAACAAGCCATAACGGTTAATCCTAATTTTGCTGAAGCCCATATCAACTTAGGGAAGGTTCTGCTTAAACAGGGAAAATTCGATCAAGCTATTCAGCATTATGAGCGTGCTATAGAAATTAATCCTGATTTAGCTGATTTGATGTATCAGTTGGTACTTGACCTACGTTTAAATAATGAAATAGATAAAGCGACCTACTGCTGCGAGAGACTGCTTGAAATTAATCCGGATTTGGCAAAAGCTCAATTTCAACTAGGTAACTTGCATTTACTACATGGCAAGCGTGTTGAGGCAATGCAGTGCTACTATGTTGCTAATAAAATTAAGTTTTATCAAACCCAAATTGAGAAAGGCGTTAGCCCAATTTTAGTTTGTAGTTTACCAAAATCCGGAACAGTTTATATAGAAGAGAGTTTGAGAAAAGGGTTGAAACTATCATCTTTAACAAGGTTTATACATTTTAGTGTGTCTGGTGAAATCGACCTCAATTTAGAACTTAAATTATCATCTATCTCAGATAAATATGTTTCAGGTCTGGCTGTAGCTCATACCAATCCTACTGAATGGAATATTTTTGCAATTAGCTTAATGCTAGATAGGTTAGTCGTTAATGTGCGAGACCCACGTCAAGGAATAATATCATGGATAGATCATTTAAGCAGAGCATCAAGAACTGCTGATGACCAAGTAGAATTGCGAAGATTATTTAAATTAAGTAATTCTTATAATTCTCAAAGCTTCACAGAGAAAATTGACTATCATATAGAAGAGGGTTATCTTCCTTATTCCATTAAATGGATAGAAGGTTGGCTATCCGCAGAAGAAGATCCGTTATTTATGCCTAAGATCCTCTTTACAAAATTTGAAGATTTAGCAGAACGTCCAAAATTATTCTTTGAATCTCTTCTCGAATTTTATGAAGTAGAAAGAGCAAGCTTTACTTTCCCGACTCCTCCTGAATTCAAACAAGGTACTCATTATCGAAAAGGAAAAGTCGATGAGTGGCGAGAAGTATTCACGCCCGCACAAATAGAAAAGGCTACTAACATGATCCCCAAGCCGATTTTAAAAAGGTTCGGCTGGTCAGAAAAATAAAAAGGTTGCCCATAGGTTCTAAATTTGAAATTTGAATAATCAGTAAAAGGCTTTAACATGACTGCCAGTTTCTTCCAAAAACCTAACAGCCTTCCTCAAGAGGAAGAACGAGAAACATTAATTGCATTTTTTTATAAAAACGTTATTGAGCAAAGCCCAACGGCTTATGACTCTTACCAAAAGTTAGGCGAGTGTTTCGCAAAATTAAATCGCTGGAATGAGGCTATCTCGTGTTATGAAAAGGCAATAGAGCTGAAACCCGATGAATCGGAACTTTACTGTAGTTTAGGTGGATGCCTGGAACAAAGGGCAAAGCTTCACTTGGTAGAGGCAATAAATGCTTACCAGCGCGTTATTCAAATCAACCCTAAATCGGTACAAGCTTTTGAAGCATTGCTAAATATTCAACCGAATAATGAAGAATTGTGGTGGACATTAGGCGATGTTTACGCTCGGCACGGCGAAGGCGAACAAGCCAAAATTGCTTACGATCGTGTTATTCAACTCAATCCTGAGAGGACAGAGCAAGCTTATCAACGTCTGGTAGAAATTGAACCAGATAACTGGGAATTGTGGTGGCAATTGGGTGTTTACGCTCAGCAACAAAATCACCCACAAGTAGCGATCGCAGCTTACCAAAAGGTCATTCAGCTAAATTCAGACTTTCTAGGGGTATACCAAAATCTGGTTGCCCTTCAACCTGGTAACTGGGAAGCGTGGCTGTATTTAGGCAATATTCATGCGAAACGAAAAGAATATAAATCCGCCGATATTGCCTACAATCATGTTATGCAACTGATCGGTCAGGATTATACACAAGTTTATAAAAAGCAACTAGAAATAGAGCCGAAGGAGTGGGAGGTATGGTTACAGTTAGGTCGGGCTTACGCTAGACACAATCGACCTAATGGAGCTTTTTTTGCTTACCAGCAAGTCATAAAACTCAACCCTAACCAAATAGAAGGGTATTACTATACTATACTATCACCCGAATGGACTGGAGCAATCGGCCACATAGCTTGTTTGGATCAAATCGTCAAAATGGGTCTTTTAGGGTTACGACCTTTCCGTATCCTTTTAAATGCCTCAGGATCTATTGCTAATCAATGTTATTTAAACTATTGGCGTCGTTACCTTTCCATGATGGATAGCCCTTTCCAGGATGCCAATTTATCTCCACCAACAATGATGTATATACATGAAAAGACAGCTAATTGGTATTATAAGGGGCAATGGATTTATCACGGTCAGGCAGGAGGATTGGTCCAAAAACAATGGGAATTAGAAACTCGTCCTCCCCTTCTTACTCTATCTTCTTCAGATTATGAGAGAGGCTGGGAATGCTTGCACAAACTAGGTGTACCAAAAGATAGTTGGTTTGTCACCTTGCACGTTCGAGAGCAGGTAAACGGAGATAGCTATGCACCTATAAGGAGAGCTGATATTAGCACATACTCATTAGCTATAGAATCTATTGTAGCTCGGGGAGGATGGATTATACGTATTGGTCATCAAGGTATGCCACCCTTATTAGGAATAGAGCAAATGATTGACTTGACTCGGAGTGATTTAAACAATGAGTTTATGAATCTTTTTCTTTTGTCTTCATGTCGTTTTTTCTTGGGGATGCCATCAGGGCCGTATTTTGTTTCTTCGAGCTTCGGAGTGCCTTGTGTAATCACTAACTGGGCTAATTTTTGGATTCATGCCTGGTATGGAAATACTATCTTTATTCCTAAAGTTTATAGGCTCGAAACGGAGAGCCGTTCTCTAACTTTTTCGGAAGTTTTGGAGAAATTAACTCCTCTTGAATACATAATGTCTGCTCAAAAACAATACTTGGACTCACTTGGTATCACTATCGTGGATAATACACCTGAAGAGATTAATGATGCGGTTACAGAGATGCTAGAGAAACTTGATGGTAAAGCTAACTACACAGCAGAAGATGAGTCAAGACAAGCGCTGTTCAACCAAGTCCTTGAAGCTCACAAAAGCTATGGTAATGGAAAAGGAGGTAAAGATTTTTTAAAGAAGTATGCTCATTTGCTGGTATAGGTGGTGAAAAATCAAATCCCTGTTAAGGAAAAACATCAAAGAATGAGGAATTATGTACTTTTTTCAAGCAGCAAATAAACTCAAGCACAAGGGGGAATTAGATCAATCAGTCGCTTCTTATCGCTCTGCCATTAAGCAAAACCCCAAATTTTATTGGTATCACCATAACCTGGCGGACACTTTAATAGCTATGGGGCGTTGGGAGGAAGCAGTGGCGGCTTACAGTCGTGCCATAGAGCTAAACCCATCGTCTGCCTGGTCTCACTACAACTTGGGGAACGCTTGGATAAAACTTGGTCAGTGGGATAAAGCGATAATATCCTACCGCCGTGCTATCGATTTAAAATCCAATTATTACGGGTTTTACAACAAGTTGGGCGAAACTCTGTATCAACTAGCCGAAGGACTAAAACCGCAATCTTTCTTGCTACCTGAAATTTTAGAAAAACATAAGCAATTGCTTGCTCAGCTCCTTGGTAGCCAGGATAATCAAGGCTATGTAGCCCCACTTAACTCCCTCAACGATGAAATATTTTTACAAGCAACGGAGCAACTGACTAACGAAAAGTTTGTAGAACAAGTTTATCATATTTATTTAAAGCGGGAGCCAGATGTAGAGGGAAAGAATCATTACCTTTACCATTTAAGCAATGGCATGACTCGCCAGGTATTTGTGACTGCAATCAGGCAATCTGAAGAATTCCAGTTAAAATTAATTATTGAACTTCGCACGATAAAAACTTACCAACTTGATAGTGAAAAGTTTGTATCTTTATTAGAGGATTCCACAGACGAACTTTTTGTAGAAGAAGCTTATCATATTTATCTCAAACGGGAACCAGACTTTGAAGGCAAACATCACTATCTAAAACATCTCCGAAAAGGGATGACCCGCCGAGAAATCGTCACAGCGTTTCGGCAAGGCCAGGAATTTACAGTTAAACTAATATCATCAATCAAAGCAGCTTATCTCGAAGAAGCGATTAAGGCATACCGTCGTGCGCTTGAGCTTTCACCAGACTCTCATAAGCTTCACGAAAACTTAGCAGAGGCGTTAAATGAGCTGGGTAATCTAGTTGCCCAGCAGGGTCAATTTGAACAAGCTATTGAGACTTACCAGCAGGCAATTTCTACTTCGGATAACAATGGGGAAGATGCCCAATATAAGTTAGCAGAGGCACATTACAATCAGGGATTAGCGCTTTCACAGCACGGTCAATTTGACGAGGCAGTTAAGAGCTTCCAAGCAGCGATTTCTCTTCAGGAGGACTTTGCAGAAGCTTACTACCATTTGGGTAACACCTGGGATGAATTGAATCATGAAGATAATGCCTTGGAATATTGGGAGCGAGCCTTAACCCTCAAACCTGACTGGGTTCATGCCTACATTATGATTGGCAGTCGATTTTCCTTGCGAGGTCAGCGGCAGGCTTGGGAGAGTATGATGGAAATAGCAGCTCAAGCGCAGGCTAGGATGGCTGAAACCTGCCAACTGCATCAATTGAAAGTAAGGTTTTTCACGCCTTTCTGGACAACTTGTATTGGTCATATCGGTTTAATTGACTGGTACGCCAAGATGAGCCTTTTAGGTTGGCGTTCATCAAACCGTCAAATTTTGCTGCTCAGACCAGGCCAGGCTGTTGCTAACCCCTGTTTTTTAGATTACTTTCGCCCCTATATAGACGTGATATCCGATCCAGAAATTGTGGATCGGATTCTTCCTTTAACAAAATATTTGGAAGATGAGGTCTATTCGGCAACTCTCTCCAACGGAGAAACAAAGGTCTATTCAGAACTGGGGGCAGCCGCACAGAAACAATGGGAATTAGAGGGAAGACCTCCATTGCTGAAACTTTCCAATTCAGATTATGAGCGAGGTTGGGATTGTTTGCAATCCCTTGGCGTTCCTAAAGGTGCTTGGTTCGTTGCTTTACACGTTCGTGAGTCAGGTTTCAGCGGTCATTTAAACTACGGTCTTGGAAGCCAAGATTACCGGGATGCCAACATCGATACTTATCTGTTAGCTATCCGAACAATCGTAGATCGAGGCGGTTGGGTGATCCGCATGGGTGACTCTACCACAAAACCTTTACCTTTAATGGAGCAAGTGATTGACTATGCTCATAGTGATGTTAAAAGCGATTGGATGGATGTATTTCTCTGCGCTCAGTGTCGTTTTTTCATTGGCATGAGTTCAGGGTTGCGTTTAGTTCCCATCGCATTTGGAGTTCCCTGTGCCGTCACCAATTGGACGCCGATGGGTATTCTCATGCCTTGGTCTAGTAAAGACATCTATATTCCTAAACTCTACTGGTCTCAAAAGGAGCAACGATATTTGACCTTTGCTGAACTAACAGCTCCTCCTATTGGTCATGTTTTCAGTCACAAGGTACTTTCTGAGTTGGGTATAACGGCGGTAGATAATACTCCAGAGGAGATCAAGGACTTGATTGTGGAAATACTCGAACGCTTGGATGACAAGCTGAAATACACAGAGGCTGACGAGCGACTGCAAAAGCAGTTCCAAACTTTAGCAGAGAAGAATCAGTGTTATAGTTCTAGTCGGATTGGCAGAGATTTTTTACGCAATTACGCTGGGCTATTGCCTTCAAATGATGGGATTAAGATGCCTAAGATGCTGAACTCTTTAGTACATGAGTCAACAAATTTAGATAGGAAATTCCCGAAGTTCATCAAGGCTTTAAAGCGTCTTCAGCAGGTCAGCCTTTCCCAGGAAGACGAGAATACTAAATCCCAGATTGCAGAAGCCTGCTATTTCTTAGGTTGTGCCCTAGATGGCTTAGAACCTCTCAATGATGAAGCAGTTGCTAGCTGGCAAAAAGCTCTTCAACTCAGACCAGACTGGAAAGGGGCATACACTCAGATTGGATTCATGTTTTGGGTGCGGGGTAAGCACGAAGAGTGTCGAAAAATATGGAAGCAAGCTTCTGAGAGACAACGAGAGTTAGCTGAAGTTCATCAAGCCGCTCGCTTTGGAACTCGCTTTCTCACAGCCGAGTGGAGCATTCTCATTGGTCATACTGCTTGTCTGGATTACTATGTGAAGCTAAAGATGTTGGGTTTGCTCCCTAACATACCAGCTAAATTACTCGCCACTCAAGACCAGATTGCCAACCCTTGTTATTTGAACTACTGGCGTCCCTACATTGAGATAATCTCTGATCCCGAAAAAATTAAAACATTTTACCCCGATGCTCAATACTTAGAAGATTCGTTGTTTTGGTTAAATCTTGCTGATGGTCGGACTTTGCTGTATCCTGAAGCAGCAGCCATAGCTGAAAAACAATGGGAAGCCGAGGAACGCCCTCCTTTGCTCACCTTATCTGATTCCGATCGGGAGCGCGGTTGGAATTGCCTGCACCAATTAGGTCTCCCTAAAAATGCTTGGTTTGTTTGCCTGCACGTCCGTGAATTTGGCTTTAGAGGGGATGCGGGAGACGAAGATCAGAGATATCGTAACGCTGATATTAATACCTACTTCATAGCCATTCAATCCATTGTGGCGCGTGGTGGTTGGGTGATTCGGATGGGCGATAGCACCACCAAACCCTTACCTAAAATGAAGCAGGTCATTGACTATGCCCACAGTGATGTAAAAACTGATTGGATGGATGTATTTCTCTGCGCTCAGTGTCGCTTTTTTATTGCCACTTGTTCTGGTCTATTTTATCCACCTTCTACCTTTGGAGTTCCCCGTGTTTTAACTAACTGGACACCAATGGCGCTCGCTTTATCATCAAGTAAAGATATTTTTATTCCCAAATTATACTGGTCAAAGAAAGAACAAAGATATCTAAATTTGTCGGAAATGCTGCCCCCTTCTTTTAGCTATATTTTTAGTCAGTCATATTTTGATTTTTTGGGAATTAAAGTAGCCGATAATACAGCAGATGAAATTAATGCTGCTGTAGTAGAAATGCTTGATAAGCTAGAAGGAAAATTACTCCAAAATTCTACACACTTGCCCGAAAAATTTAAAGCTCTCGTCCGTCGTTATGATATTCATATCAACTCAGAAATCAGCAGCTATTTTTTACGTAAACATATTAGATTATTATAAACTTAAATACTAACGATGAGGATAAAAAAGATGCGACCAAACCACTTTGAACAAGCTAATAAATTGAAAAAAGCGGGAAAACTAGAAGAAGCGATCGCTTTTTATTATCAAGCGATTGAATACAATCCCAATTGTTACTTGTACTATCACAATTTGGGAGAATCCTTATCAGCTTTAAAGCGTTTTGAGGAAGCAACTAGAGTTTACACTCGTGCATTAGAACTAAATCCTTTATCAGCTTCGTCTCACTATCATTTAAGTATAGCGTTAGCAAACATTGGCCATACGGAACAAGCAGTTATATCTTGCCTCAGCGCTATTGAGTTAAATCCAGATAGATATATATTTTATAGCAAGTTAGCAGACTATTTTTATAATCTATCTATAAAGATTAGTCAAGGATTAAATTATTCTTTTCTTGTAGCAAATCGAGATTTATTAAGCCGTTATTTTAATGATGATGATAAAGATAATATTGTAATAGAAAATGAAGAGGTTTTTTTAGAAAGAACAATACTACTAACTAATGATGACTTTATTGAAAAAGTATATCGTAATTATCTAAAAAGAGACGCCGATGAAAATGGAAAACATCTCTATCTTCGATTAATAAGTAACGGAATGAGTCGCTCAGAAATAGTAGAAACCTTCAAAAGTTCACCCGAATTTACAGCGAAATTATCAGGATTCACCAAGACTATTTATCTTCAAAAAGCCATTGATGCCTATCAAAAAGCTATGGAGCTTCATCCACATTCTCCTAAGTTACAAAACAGTTTGGCCAAAGCTTTAAATCAATTAGGTCAAGCTACTGCCCAACAGGGTAATATTACTAAAGCAATAGAAGTGTATCAAAAAGCGATTGGTGTTGATAACAACTTAGCAGAACCTTACTATAATAAAGCCCAAGAACTAGCACAGCAAGGCCAAAAAGATGAAGCAATTGAAAATTACCAAAAAGCTATAGCTATCAAACCTAACTGGGCAGAAGCTCACGCATACTTAGGAAATTTGTTACGAGAACAGGATAGATTAGAAGAATCTGTAAAGCACTGTCAGAAAGCAATCTCTGTAAATCCTAATTGGACATACCCATACCTAGTTTTAGGTCATACTTTATATCATCAGGATAGGCTTGTGGAAGCCAAAGATATATATCAAAAGGCGATCGATATTGAACCCAACAATCCTTGGCCTTATTTCCATGTTGCTTCCGTGCTAGAAGAAATGAACCGACTAAGGGAAGCAGAAGCCTGCTGGGACAAAATGTTAGCTGTGGCCCCTAACTGGATACAAGGATACTATGCAGTGGCCTATCATTTTTATGCTAAAGGCCAACAAGATGATTGGATTAAATGGATGCAAAGAGCATATAATCTTAAGGATAAACTGGCCAAATTAAATAAATACGATCAACTGGGTGTTCGGTTCTTGACGGATCACTGGACTCATGCGATCGGCCACATTGCTTTGATAGATTTTTATCTAAAACTAGGTTTTCTGGGCTGGCGTCCCCCCCAACAGACAATAGTATTGGCCGAACCACACCGAACTGCAAACTCTCATTATCTCAATTATTGGAGTCCATACCTTGAAATAGTTTCCGATCCTGGGAAAATAGATGGATATCCTGATAAAGTAAATATATTGGAGGATCTGCCGATCGGCATTATAAACTTACCGAATGGTTCAACTCTTCGCTATGGTGAAGCAGCAGCAACCGTCCAAAAACAGTGGGAGACCTTAGACTGTAAGCCCCTTATCAGTCTGTCAGCCGAAGACTACGAAAGAGGATGGGATATTTTACGCTCATTAGGCCTCCCTAAAAATGCTTGGTTTGTTACTTTGCACGTTCGCACAGATGGTTTTCATAAGGAAACAGTTTCTTCTTTATCACAAATTAGGAATGCGGATGTGGAAACTTATTCACTAGCCATAGAGTCGATTATTGCAGATGGAGGTTGGGTCATTCGTTTGGGTGACTCTACAATGAAACCTTGGAGTCCAATGAATCAAGTGATTGATTATGCCCACAGCGATCAAAAAAGCAACTGGATGGACATTTTTTTATGTGCAGCTTGTCGATTTTTTCTGGGTTCAGCATCTGGCATAAGTTTTGTCTCCCCTACCTTTGGAGTACCCTGCGTCCTTACTAACTGGGCTCCGATGAGCTTGACATCTTTTTACAGTCAAGATATTCTAATCCCTAAGTTGTATTGGTCACAAAAGGAAAAGAGATATCTCAATTTCAGTGAGTTTATGTCTTTTCCTGTCAGTGGTCTTTACAACAAAAAAAGGCTAAATAATTTGGGATTAGAATTACAGGATAATACACCTGAAGAATTAATGGAGGTTGTTGTAGAAATGCTTAACCGTTTTAAGGGTTCATCTATCTCTACTAAGGAAGATGAATTATTACAAGATAAATTCAAATCTATAGCTAAAATCTGCCAAAGCTATGGTAATAGTTTTGTAGGCAAAGATTTTCTACACCGATATGCAAATTTATTACAATAGTCATAGATATCAAGCTAAACTAAAGTAACTAAAAACTTCACAGGGCTGAAAAAAAATGGGGTTTAACAAAAATATAATAATTGTTGGCAAGAATAGCTACATAGGTAGTTACTTCAGTGAATATGCCTTTAGTATTGGCTATGAAGTAATTTCCATCTCATCACGAGATTGTAATTTTTTAAGAGAAGATGAAGTAAGGCAAATTTTTAGGTCTTTAAATAACACTAAAAATTACACTCTTGTATTTCTAGCCACGATCAACCGTTGGATGGAAAACTCCTTTGACTCATTCAACAAAAATTTACAAATAATTAACAATTTAATTGCCGGTTGTCAACTAGCAAATATTCAATCTATAATATATTTCAGTTCTGTTGATGTTTATGGCAACAAACCAGCCTTACCCATTACAGAAGAAACACAAATTAATCCTGATAGTTGGTATGGTTTAGCTAAATATGCGTGTGAATGGGTACTACTGTCATCAGGTCAAGTTCAATGTCCAGTAACAGTTCTCCGTATTCCTGGTATTTATGGTAATGCTCAAAATGATAGAAGTGTAGTTGGTAAAATGGTATCATCCCTCAAGAACAATAAAAAGGTAGTGATTAAAGGTATGGGGCAAAATCAGAGGGACTATCTTTACATCAATGACTTATGCTTATTACTGCAATCATTGATTCCTTTAAAGTATCAAGGTATCCTTAATGTGGCCACTGGCCACTCTATACCTATTAATGAGATAGTTCGATTGGCTGGTAAACTCTTAAATATAGAATTTGAAATGATCTATGAGCCAGCAGAGCCAGCTAGAGACTTTGATCTAATGTTTGATATTAGTTTAATATCATCTCTAGTTCCCAACTTCCGATTTTCTGATTTAGAAGAAGGAATACAGTCCTATCTCTAAACTTTGTCCAATATAAACTAGGAGGCCAATTCTAATGACTAATTATGAACCAACACAAATCTACCCCCTTCCTCAAGAACCTTGGGTCAAGCTGGCCAATGGTTCGGAATTAAAAAGTTGGAGTCGGGAAGATGAAATAGCCTATAATCAGGCTAACCGCCAAGCTCAAAAGCTATCCTTTTATAGACAAGCTTTTGACTTTCTCACAGAAAATCAGGTTAAAGGGGATTATCACGAATATGGTTGTCATCGAGTCAGAACTTTCAGGATGGCCCTCACCGAAGCTAGAAGACATAACTTAAGTGATATGAAGTTTATGGCCTTCGACAGCTTTGAGGGACTTCCAGAAGTAGAATCAAGCCCTAGCGTTGAGCTTTGGCAAAAAGGTAACTTGTTGACAACAGAAGAACAATTTTGGTCGATAATCAAAGATCATGATATATATGTGGAAAACTGTCAGACAATTAAGGGATTCTATGACCAAACCCTAACAAATGACTTGCAGGCTCAGTTTTTACAAAAAGAGGATAAAATTGCTTTAGCTTGTATTGATTGTGACTTATACGAATCAGTCGTCCCGGTTTTTCAGTTTATTGAACCATTGCTACAGGAGGGTAGTTTATTGTACATTGATGAAATTTTTAATGGTTATAAAGGTTCCCCTGTTAAAGGAGTGTCCAAAGCCTTCAATGAATTTCAAGAAAAGAGTCGCTTTAAGTTTGCGCCTCACATTCAAATAGGATGGTGGGGGCGCTCCTTTATCGCCTATTTGGATAACTAGCAATTAACATCCCAGTTTGATGTAGCTTGAGGGAAGTTTAGATTTCAACTAAGAGGAAATAGTGAAAACAGCAACAATTATTGGTGGTGGATTTGCCGGATGTACGTGGGCCCACATACTAGGGAACAAAGGCTGGCAAGTCACTTTAATAGAACGCACATCCCGCATTGGTGGTGGCTGTCAAACCTTGTATTTTGGTGGCCATCCTTATACCTTTGGCCCACGTCACCTATTTACAGCCCATGAGTATGTGTTCAACTTTTTACATGAAAGAGTACCTCAGCGTCGCCTAAACCATTACCTTTTAACTTATGTGGAACGGGATGACCAGTTTTACTCCTACCCAATTCACGCAGATGATATTCCCCCAATGCCCGATCGGAATAAAATAGAACAGGAGTTAAAGGAAAGGCCAGATCCCAGCACAGCCCGAAATTTTGAGGAATACTGGATTTACTCGGTTGGGCCTACCCTCTACGATAAATTCGTCAAAAACTACTCAAAAAAAATGTGGCAGATAGAGTCCAACACTGCCCTAACCGACTTCAAATTTGATGGCAAAGGAGTGCAGTTAAGGACAGGAACTAAGGAAGTCCGCCCAGAATTTTATATCTCCTACCCAATATCGCTAAGAGGTTGGGATGATTTCTTTGATCTAGCTGTAAACACCCCTGGAGTAACAGTATGGATGGACTGTGAGATAGAAGCGTATGATGTCCAAAAACCAGCCGTGCGGATTAAAGGTGAATGGATCAAATCTGATATTATGGTAAGTTCCCTTTCCCCCGATATTCTGTTTGACTTCCAATATGGGGAGCTACAATATATCGGTCGTGACTTTATTAAATTGGTTTTACCAGTAGAACAGGTCATCCCCGATCCGATATTCTTCTTGCACTACGCCAATGATGAGGTTTTCACCCGTATAGTTGAGTATAAAAAACTAACTGGGTATAAATCTCCAAATACTTTACTTGGGATGGAAATTCCCTCTTTGAGTAACAAATTGTACCCCTATCCCATCAAAGAACAGCAGGACATAGCCGATCGCTATCGTCGAGAATTGCCTGAGTATGTTTTTTCAGTAGGTAGGATGGGGAATTACCGTTATTACGATATCGGTATGATAGTTGATGAAGCCTTGCGCTTTACCAACGATTTGTAAATAGCTAATTAAATAAGGCAGAAAATACACATGGCAATCCTAACCGTTGCTGAATATGACCACGCTGAGGAAGAGGCTATTTGCTTACTGCCTAACAAAGTAGTTGAAGCATTCCAGCCTTTTGCCTTTGCCAAGACTGGCTACCCATTTCGGATAAGTCGAGACTCAGCATTATTAAAGTATGTGGATGTATTGCATGAGTTGAGGTTTGAAACAATTTTCTCAAATATGTTAGGCGGGGGGCTAACCACCAAAGAATTTGATTTGCTGAAACGCTTGACAACATTAGTCTGTAACTTCAGTGAAATTCAGTTTGGGCAAAAATCTTTGGCTATATCTGCTCTTTTACGCCAATTCTGCACTCTGCGCCATATTCAATATCTTTGCGGAAACGAACATCCTAGTATTTTTGAATTTGGTCCAGGTAGTGGTTACTTAGGTGCATTGCTTATGTTGGAAGGTTATCCTTATGCAGCCACAGATGTTGCCCAAGCATTTTATCTATATCAAAACCGTCTCTGGGATTACATTACTGGTAAGATGAATGTAAATTTTAGCGAATGGGGCAGTCAGACCGGACAAAAAGAGCTAAAAAATTTACTCCCAGGAGATGTTACACATATTCCTTGGTGGGAGTTTGTTAAGTTTAATCAAGTGACTTTACCAACATTTGGTATCGTTATTTGTAATAGTGCTTTGTGTGAAATGTCACGTTTCAGCTTGAAATTTAGCCTTATAATATCAAAAATGCTTTTAAGAATGGAAGCAATGAACTCTCAATTGCCTATCAAAGCATTTGTAGTTGAAGGCTGGGGTGCGGAGTGGACAAATAGTATTGGTAGTGTGGGTAATACATTTAACTCTTTAGGATATTACCAAGCTTTTGCTGATCATTTGATAACTGTATTCTTACCAGAAAAAAATGATGAGCAATCAACTATTATTCAGCAATCAATAATAAATGGTAGGCAAGCGTTTGAGCCTCTCAAAACAGTAGGAATAGATGAAGTTAATCAGTTTTATACAGAACTGATTGGCAGCAAGGATCACCTAAATGCTGATGAAAAATTCATCAAATTTATTGGGGAAATAGTTTAGTTTTTTGTCAAAATTAAGGAGTGAAAAGTTATGGATAGACTGAACACGCTTCCGCGCCCCTATCGTGACGAAGAGTTGTATCAAGCAACTTTACAAGCTGGATTTAAAAAATATCCAGAACGTTACGAAAATTATCTTAAATATCAAGCAGCCCAAAGGGGTAAAGTCTTAGACTACTTACCCATCATGCTTGATGTTGAAAATGTCAGTCGGTGTAACTACCACTGTACCATGTGTCAAGTTAGTGACTGGGAAGGCTATAAAAGGGCTGATGATATGTCTTTTGAAGACTACAAAGCCCTAATTGATAGCCAGTATGGACTGATAGAAATCAAATTGCAAGGCATGGGAGAACCCTTGCTAGGAAAATGCTACTTTGAAATGATTGAATATGCTAGGGCTAAACATATTTGGGTACGCTCAACTACCAACGCTTCTATTTTGCATTTTCAAGAAAATTATAAGCGAATGATAGACTCAGATATTTGTGAATTGCAAGTATCAATTGATGGTGCTAGTAAAGAAAGTTACGAAAAAATTCGTCGTGGAGGAAAGTTTGAAAAAGTCCTAGAAAACTGTCGTTTACTCAATGAATATGGTCGAGAGACCAACCGTAAGCGCACACGAATGTGGACAGTCGTACAAAGAGACAACTTTCACGAACTAGAAAAATTCCCTATTCTAGCGGCTGAATTAGGCTTTGAACGGTGTAGCTTATCTCTGGACTTAAATGACTGGGGCCAAGATCAATGGCGAGAAAACAATGACAAAGTGGATATCCACAAACAATTTGACTTGGCTATGGCGGATCATTTAATGGCTATTGGCAAACAACATAATGTGGAAGTTACGTTTTGGTTCATTGATGAAAAATATGATAAAACAGACCCCCAGAAACTTTGTCCTTGGCCATTTAATCGCCTTTACATATCCTCAGATATGAAAATAGTTCCTTGCTGTATGGTAGCAAATCCAGAAGTTTACGAACTTGGCGATGCACGTCAATTAACAAACGAATGGAATAGCGAACAAATGCAAGCCTTTAGACGAGAACACCTAGAGGGAAATATCCCCAAAATCTGTCAATCATGCTACAAAAATTCTGGTAAGTAGAACTTTATGAAACCTAGTGAAAGTACAACTGTTGTAATTGATGTCGGGGGGCGTTATGGAATGCACCCCTCTTGGTCTGGCTTTGCAGGTGATTTACTTTACCTATCATTTGAGCCTGACCCCCAGGAAGCAGAGCGTCTAAGGCTTAATAACACTAAACCAGGTTTTGAAGTCGTTGATTTAGCCTTAGACAAACAAGCTGGAGAACGTGATTTTTATATCACAAAACATAGAGGTTACTGCTCTTTTTATCCCCCTAATCCTGACTCAGAATGGTTTAAAATTTACCGACCGGGAGAAGGGGAGATAGAATCAGTTATTCTGGTTAAAACTTGTGCTTTAGATGATTTTGCGGAAAGCCGCAAACTTCATATTGATTTCCTCAAAGTTGATACTGAAGGTTCTGAACTAGAAATATTAGAAGGTGCTGACAAACAAGTATCATCTAATGTTTTAGGTATTAGAGTAGAACTTCACTTTGAGGATATTTACAAAGGTATGCCTCTGTTTCCAGAGATTTTTAATCATCTAAGAGCAAGAGATTACTTTTTCCTAAACCTTGACTACTTTGGACGGGGAGTACCACGCCCTACTTTATTTCGTAATCCCAATCCCTTAGTTCCTGATACCGATCGTTACGGAACCTTGATTGGTATGGATGGTGTTTTTTTAAGGAAATATGATTGGGTTTGTCAGCGCTACCAAGGAGAAAATTTACAATTTGCTACACTCAAATATGCCTATTTTTGCTTCTTAAATAGTGCAGCAGATGTAGCTCTTGATACCTTAATGAGTTTGGTCAAAAATCATACCTTTAGTCCCACCACTAAACAATCTAAAATCTACATTTCCTTGAGAAAAATTTGTACAGAATATTTAGGGCGCTATCGAGTTAACCCAGAGGATATTCAATGGCAAATGGCTCGAACCACTCTCAAAGCAATTTTTGACCTAGAACTAGAAGCAGGTAACAAGTATTGGGAATTAATCCAAAGTTTGTGATAGAGGAGTTTATTATAAAATTCAAGTAAGTCAAATGATATCAAGATTTAAGGAGCAACTGATTGACTAATTCTAAACACTGCCTAGTAACGGGTGCCGCCGGCTTCATCGGTAGCCACCTATGCGATCGCCTCCTGTCCCTCGGCCACACCGTCACCGGTCTCGATAGCCTGATAGTAGGTCGCCTCGCCAACCTAGAACAAGCCAAAACCCATAACAAATTTACCTTCATCGAGCAAGACGCAGCCACCATCACCCCCTCAACCCTAGAAGGAATTGACTGGGTATTTCATCTAGCAGGGCTGGCAGACTTAGTACCGTCGATCGAAAACCCCAGCCAATACTACCACTCCAACGTTCAAGGCACTTTTAGCCTGCTAGACGCTTGCCGCCACGCTCAAATCCAGCGCTTCGTCTACACCGCATCCTCCACCTGCTACGGCATCCCAGACCAATATCCCACACCTGAAACCTATCCCTGCTCTCCCGAACACCCCTACGGCCTGACCAAGTATTTAGGCGAGCAAATGGTCATGCACTGGGCAAAAGTGTACAAACTCCCCGCTATCTCCCTGCGGCTGTTTAACGTCTATGGGCCGCGTTCCAGAACAACAGGAGCCTACGGTGCCGTCTTCGGCGTCTTTTTAGCTCAAAAATTAGCAGGTAAACCCTTCACCCTTGTCGGAGATGGCACTCAAACCAGAGACTTCACCTTCGTAAGCGATGTCGTAGAAGCCTTTGTCACCGCAGCAGCATCGGATGTAACGGGTGAAATTATCAACATTGGCTCCGGGAATCCTCAAAGTGTCCTCACCCTCGTGGAACTATTGGGCGGCCCCATCGTCCACATCCCAAAACGTCCCGGAGAGCCAGACTGCACTTGGGGAGACATCACCAAGGCTAAAACTCTCTTGGGATGGCAGCCAAAAGTTCCTTTCCCCGAAGGAGTGTCTCAGATGTTGGCAAACATCAGCCTGTGGCAAGAAGCACCTGTCTGGACGCCTGATTCCATTCAGGAAGCCACAAAAGCATGGTTTGAGTATTTGGGAAAAACCTAAACTTATGGTTCAAAACACCCCTGCTCAAGTTAATATTCAAGTTGCAAAAGCATTCCTTTACCAAGGATCTCGCCTGTTACTGCAACTTCGAGACAATATACCTGAAATCATAGCCCCCAATCATTGGGGACTATTCGGCGGTACTGTTGATGAAGGGGAAACTCCAGCCCAAGCTATGAAGCGAGAAATCGAAGAAGAACTTTGCTGGATACCGCCCGAACCCAAATACCTGCTGACATGGGAAGCACCCGCTCGACCTTGCACAACCTATATTTTTGGTATTCCGTTGACAGTACCGACTAGCGAATTAACCTTAACCGAGGGGCAAGCCTTCCAACTATTTACATTTGAGGAATTGACTCAAGTGCTGTTAGTGCCTAAAATTCCTCGGATGCTGCCAGAAGTTGTCGAGGCGATAGCCTCGGATGAACTGTCCGCAGCTTGGCAGGAGTTCAGCACTAAAAATTTAACATGGGGCATGGCTCCTTAACTAAAACCAAAGCTGAAAAATTAAATGCAAACTTTTCCGTCACAGATTCCCTTTGCCACCGATTATTTCCGTCAACTTGGAAATTTAAGCGAAAGCTTTGAAGCGACTGACAAAAAATCTCAGCCTCTTTCCTTTGGCGAAGCAATTAGTCGAGCCGCAGCTTTAGTATCTCAACAAAGCCAACAGCAAAAAAAAGTAATTTTTATTGGCAATGGCGGCAGTGCAGCCGTAGCAAGTCACCAGGCGCTCGACTACTGGCGAAATGGAGGTTTTCCCGCGATCGCCTTCAATGACGGTGTTCTCCTCACTTGCATCAGCAACGATTTCGGCTACGAACAAGTTTTCAGTAAACCCATTGCCACCTTTGCCCAATCAGGAGATATCGTATTTGCGATTAGCAGTTCTGGACAGTCAGGTAACATCCTAGCAGGGGCCCGTCAAGCAGCTCAAATGGGGTGCTATGTCATCACCCTTTCAGCTTTTAAGCCAGATAATCCCCTGCGTCAGCTAGGAGACATTAACTTTTTTGTCCCGACAATGGCCTATGGATTTGCAGAAATTACTCATCTGTGCATCTGTCATTGTATTCTAGATGGATTGATGAAAGGCTCATTGCCAGAAACAGAAGTTAATAATCCGGTAATTGATGAGAGCAAGCTATTTTCAGGCAGCGAACCAACTTAAACAGGAAGGGAAATTAGAGGAGGCGATCGCGTCTTACCACCAAGCGATTGAGCTAAACCCCAACTTTTATTTGTCTCACCACAACTTAGGGGAAACATTGGCAAAACTTGGTCGGTGCGAGCAAGCAGTTAGTTCCTACGATCGCGCTATTCAACTCAACCCTAATTCGGTTTGGTCTTATTACAATTTAGGGGAAGCCTTGGCAAAACTCTGTCGGTGGGAAGATGCGATCGCCTCCTACCGTCGTGCCATTGAGCTTTCCCCTGATTTTTATAGATTTTACACCAATTTAGGCGAAGTCCTCTGCAAACAGGGTCGTCGCCCCGAAGCCGCCACCTTCTACTGTCAAGCTGCGGAGTCCTTGGTCAAACAGCAGCGGTGGGATGAAGCCGAAAATTTTTACAGTCAGGCTATTAAGCTCAATCCATCCGTTAACGATGACTACGGCAATTTAGCAGAAACCCTGACCAAACAAAGGCAGCTTAAATTTGCGATCGCCAAAACCCGCAAAGCCATTAACCAGACTCCAGAAAGTGCTGAACTTCACTGCCTATCGGGGAAGTTCTTAACACAGCAAAACAGGGGAATAGAGGCAATTGAAAGCTATAAAAAAGCTATCGCCCTCAATTTTGACTTAGAAGAAGCACATATCAACCTCGTCAACTTACTGATAGAGCAAGCGGAAATAGATGAGGCTAAGCAAAAACAAAACACACCCTCTTTAGAGGAAGAGGCACTTTTTAACCTCGGAAATTTACTAATACAGCAAGGCAAATTAGAAGCAGCCATTGAAATTTACAAAAGAGCGCTCGTCATAAAAGAAAATTGGACAGAAGCTTACCTCAAACTAACAGAAGCTCACATGAAGATGAGCTGGAAATTTTACGATGTCGGTAAATTACACGAATCAATTAGCTCTACTGAACGTGCGATCGAAATATATAACTCCCAACTTGAAAAGCATCCCCTCGGTAATTTAGGAATTCGGTTTATCACGCCGGAATATTTCACAAATTGGCCCTGGTTAGGAGCGATCGGCCACCTAGCAATCAATATAGATATTTATATCAAGATGGGTATTCTGGGCTGGCGACCTCAATACCACACAATTCTTTTAGCGCCGTCCGAACAAGTCATCAACCCATGTTTGCTCAACTACTGGCGACAATATCTCCACATTATCACCGACCCCTCGGTCATCGATCGGCTGCTGCCATTAGCGAAGACTATGCGCTGCTTGGAATACACTCTGTACCATATAAAACAGGCCAGCGGACAGATGGTAGATATAGGTTACGCCTTCTCAACAGTTCAAAAACAGTGGCAAACACAGAGCAAACCGCCCCTGCTCACTCTATCACCCTCTGATTATGAGCGGGGATGGAACTGTTTGCAAGACCTCGGTGTGCCTAAAAATGCCTGGTTTGTGTGTCTCCACGTTCGAGAAGATGGCTTCCGGGGAGAAGGAACGATCAGCTACCGCAGTGCGGATGTTCATACTTACTCATTAGCGATCGAGTCGATTGTAGCGCGTGGTGGCTGGGTCATCCGCATGGGCGATCCCAGCATGAAACCCTTGCCACCTAGGTCGCAGGTAATCGATTACGCTCACACTGACGCAAAAAGCGATTGGATGGATATTTTTCTGTCTACTTCCTGTCGCTTCTTTCTAGGCAGCGCTTCAGGTCTTGTCAGTGTTCCCTTGATTTTTGGCGTTCCCTGCGCTCTAACTAATATATGGCCTATTTCCGGGCGTTCACCTTCAAGTCAGGATTTATTCATCCCCAAACTTGCTTGGTCAGAAGTTGAAAATCGCTATCTCACCTTTGAAGAAGCACTAGCGCCTCGCTTCTTTTTCAACCTCAACAGCCAACTCCTTTACTCGTGGGGCATTAAAGTGGTGGATAATACGCCTGAGGAGATTAATGACTTGATACTGGAAATGCTGGAGCGGTTAGAAGGAAAATGTCAGTACACAGCAGAGGACGAAGTTTTACAACAGCAGTTCAACTCTCTGCCAACACCTTATGGATCGAGTGCTTTTAATAGTCGGATTGGACGCTCTTTTTTGCATAATTATCATTTTTCCAAACGGAAACCCCTCGCTTAAAGCAGTCATATTTCGCTCCGAAGTCTTGCCTCATTGGTAATTGGTAATTGCTGAGGAGTTTTGAGTTTTAAGATTGGTTCGTGACTCTCACTGCGTAGCCGCATGAGTGAATTTTAAACTTTTTAACTCAAAACTCAAAACTCAAAACTCAAAACTTTCCTTAAGGTTTCGGTAGCGCACCTTCAGGACTAGGAGAAGCAGCCGGCTTGGGAGTCGCCGCAGCCGCCGGAGAAGGCGAAGGAGTGCCACTAGCTAACTGATTAATTTGGTCTTTATAGTTAGGAGGAGCTAACTCAGTAGCTCGATCGAACAGCGTTTTTGCTTCATCTGTTTTGCCCTGTTCCTTCAGCACGATCGCCTTTCCTAAAGTGGGGCGAAAATCTTTGGGATTAGCCTTAGCAGATTCGTCGTAAATTGCGATCGCCTCCTCGTAGCGCTTCTGCACAGCATAAACCTGTCCCAAAATCAACTGCACTGAAGTTACATCCACACTTTCCGGTTTCGCCAGATTTGCAGCCGGAGCAGCCTTCAACGTATCTTGCAGCAGTCCGATCGCAGCTTCGGGCCGCTGCTGCACCAGCAGCAAATTCACCAACCCCTGCAAAGCCTTAATTTCCCCAGGCTTAGACGCTAAAATTGACCTGTAAGCTTGAGCAGCCCCTTCGCGATCGCCCGTGCGTTCCTTAGCCTGAGCCAGCAAAATCCCGTATTCAGTAGTCTCAGGATTCAGGGCAGCCAACTTTTCCAAAGGAGCGATCGCATCCTTAATGTCGCCCACTCCTTGTCCGATCAACTCCAGTCGCACCTGCAACAATCCCCGCAAAGCCGTTACGTTGTCAGGTTCCCGCTGCAAAACCAATTCGTACCCCCTCGCCTGAGCTTGCAGCAACTCTGATTGCTTATCCCCAGACGGCGCCGTCTGAGTAGGTGTTGGAGTCGATCGACTTTGCGCTTGGCTGGCCTTGAGAATACTGTCTAAAATTGGCACAAGGGAAAATCCCAAAAAAGCGATGAGCGACAGCACCACCACGACAGTAATCAACCCACGACGCTTGTTTGCTTTTTCCATAATTCAACTATCCCAGCTTAAATCTACTATTTTCTAAGAATTAACGCATCGCCGGGGGGCATCTGCCATTTAGCTCGATCGGTGCAACCGTAAATGTTTTTAACTTCAAAGTCCGAACGGACAAAGCAGCCTTTTACTTGCAGCTAATATGTTGACACTCCCCACGCATACAATGCGGGGGATTCTTCTCTCACAGGCTCGACTCTAGACCGATATTACTATCGATCGCCGATAGAACGCCTCCAGAAGCAGTTTTACTCACGGGCTGCCCGACCGCAAGAATACCTCTGTCTCTAATTACTTGT
>NZ_JAUBTT010000197.1:0-5845 GCF_036705125.1 Microcoleus sp. B7-D4 | reverse complement strand
GAAGGAAGAAGGAAGAAGGAAGAAGGAAGAAGGAAGAAGGAAGAAGGAAGAAGGAAGAAGGAAGAAGGAAGAAGGAAGGCGCAATCTTCAGCTCATGTTTCAGCAATTAAGAACGTCATCATCGTCGGGCGTGGTTGCTATAGAAGGTAGAAGTTTGAAAAAAAAAATAGAAGCTCTATCGAAAGGTAGATGACCGAAAACACCAGTTAAGAAATTTTTAATAAAAATTCTGCTTTGGGAGGACGCGCCATCAAAATTAGGTTTTGGCCTCAACCAAAACCTAATTATATCGATATGTAACAAACCACATTATATCTGTGGCGACACGAGATATGTGGGGACACGGCATTGCCCTGTCCTTAGCCACCCGGAACGAGCTCGCCCAAATCTCCCATCCGTCCCCCCAATCCCCCACACGGTTGAGGCGCGCTACAATCAAAAATCGATCAACTTAGCACTCAGACTCAGAGAGTGCTAAATTTGCTAATGTAAGCGATTGGAGACAAACATGACCAAAATAGTTGCATTTAGCGACAAATCTCGGCGGGCACTAGAACGCGGCGTCAATCAACTCGCCGATGCTGTCCGCATCACCTTGGGCCCGAAAGGCCGGAATGTCCTATTGGAAAAGAAATACGGCGCTCCCCAAATAGTTAACGACGGTATCACCGTTGCTAGGGATATCGAACTCGAAGACCCCCTGGAAAATGCCGGCGCTCGCTTAATTCAAGAAGTCGCCTCCAAAACTAAAGATATCGCAGGCGACGGCACAACAACCGCAACGGTTATCGCTCAATCCCTCATTCGCGAAGGTTTGAAGAATGTCGCTGCAGGCGCAAACCCAGTCGCGCTGCGCCGGGGTATTGAAAAAACGATCGCCCACTTGGTGCTGGAAATCGAGAAATTGGCGAAACCAGTCGAAGGAAGCGCCATTGCTCAAGTCGCCACTGTCTCCGCCGGTAACGACGAAGAAGTCGGCGCCATGATTGCCCAAGCAATGGAAAAAGTCACGAAAGACGGCGTAATTACTGTAGAAGAGTCGAAATCTCTGACAACAGAATTGGAAGTTGTCGAAGGGATGCAGTACGATCGCGGATATCTTTCTCCGTATTTCGTCACTAACACCGATCGCATGGAAGTTGAGTACGAAAACGCTCGCATCCTGATTACCGACAAAAAAATTAGCTCGATTCAAGAACTAATTCCAGTTCTCGAAAAAATCGCCCGCACCGGTCAACCGCTGCTAATTATCGCCGAAGATATTGAAGGCGAAGCTTTGGCAACTCTGGTAGTCAACAAAGCCCGCGGCGTATTGAACATCGCAGCAACCAAATCTCCTGGTTTTGGCGATCGACGCAAAGCTATGCTTCAAGATATCGCCGTGCTCACCGGCGGTCAACTGATTTCTGAAGAAGTCGGACTCAGCATCGATACCGCAACCCTAGAAATGCTCGGTACCGCCCGCAAAATTACGATCGACAAAGAAAACACGATCATTGTTGCAGGCGAAGAACACAAAGCTGACGTGCTAAAACGGATCGAGCAAATCCGCAAGCAGCTAGAAGCGACGGATTCCGACTACGACAAGGAAAAGCTAACCGAACGCATCGCCAAACTCGCCGGCGGCATCGCTGTAATTAAAGTCGGCGCAGCTACCGAAACCGAGCTCAAAGACCGTAAACTGCGTATTGAAGACGCTTTGAACGCTACGAAAGCTGCTGTGGAAGAAGGTATCGTTGCCGGAGGTGGGACGACGCTAATTCACCTGATTACAAAAATAGATGCGATCAGAAATACTTTAGACACCGAAGAACAAGTAGGCGCTGACTTGGTGAAGAAAGCTTTGGAATCACCTTTGCGTCAAATCGCTGATAATGCCGGTGTTGAAGGTTCGATCGTCATCGAACGAGTGCGGGCTAGCGAGTTCAACGTTGGCTACAACGCTCTTACCGACGTGTACGAAGATATGATTGCCGCCGGGATTATTGACCCGGCTAAGGTGGTGCGATCGGCTTTGCAAAATGCCGGTTCCATTGCTGGTATGGTATTGACCACTGAAGCTGTGATTGTCGAAAAACCCGAGAAGAAAAAAGCCGGCGGCGACATGGGCGACATGGGCGGCATGGGCGGCATGGGCGGCATGGGCGGCATGGGCGGCATGGGTGGCATGGGTGGCATGGGCGGCATGGGCATGATGTAGTCTTCAGCCATTAGTTTGTAGTCTGTAGGGTGCGCCGCACCATGCGTGTAAACAAGCGCGTCTTATGTACTACCCGTCTACTGTTTGACGATTAAGGCAGCTTATCCCCCCGGCATCCCCTGATAGTCCGGGGGGATTTTTCATTCTCTTGTAGGGGCAATCCCCCCGTGGCAGCCCCAATCCCACCCAAGGGCTAACAAATCGTGGAGGGGTCGGGTCGGCATTCTTGGCACGACAAGAGTCAAAAGGCTGGTTTTCCTGAGAATGAAACAGCCCTGCCCTGATAGTCCGGGGGGACTTGAAGCTATCAAAGTTTCCTTCTTAAGGGAGATGCAATGGGGCTCGGCATTAAGCTATAAGCGATAGTTCTCAGGGATTTTAAGCTGAAGTTGCCACCTCTGCAGTACGCGCCCTCTGGGTCAACTAAAATCCTTCCCAGAAACCGCGTCTCCCCCTCTCCCCCGATCCTTTAAGACGAGGGAGTTACATTGTTGCTGTGCAAGTCTTGAGGAGATTGAAACAGAGTTTCGAGATAAACTCTCGCAGCTTGGCGATAACTGCGCGAAGCTTCAGGCGTACCGCTATCGGCATTCTGCAACAAAAACAGCGACAGGGCCGCGCAAAATACTCGGTCTAGATCCCATTCGGGATGGGTTTCTAGGTAAGTTTTGAGAGAATCGTGCAGCGTTTCGGGAATTTCAGCAAAAATACTGACTGTTGGGTTCATCATTTTTTTTAGTCTCGCTAATAAATTGAAAACAGAACCCCCCCTTCGGCCGGATACAGGTGCTGGCACAGCCGAAATCAGAGCGCTTTTTTTTAGGTCGGTCGCATCATTGTGCGCTATGAGGGGGTGGGTTTGTCAATGTTGCGAAATATTACAAACTCCTTTAGATAAAAAAAAAGTCTACCAAATAATCAGCTTTTTAGGGCATTTTTTGTTACATATCTTTATGTGTCGGGGGGTTTATGAGGAATTAGGCAGCAAGTTAAGGAAATCCCCAATTCCGCAGCAAGATGCTACCGTGCCGTTAATTTCTGTGGAAAACTTTGTCGAATCTGTGGAAAACCTCAGACTTGCCTGGGGAAACGCTGTGGAATGTTTAGGGAAAAGTCAGGGAAAAAATAAGAATTGCAAAGGGCATGGGGCATGGGGCATGGGGGCATGGGGCATGGGGCATGGGGCATGGGGCATTGTTGACTGTTGACTGTTGACTGTTGACTGTTGATTAATGTTATTGGTTATTTGTTATTAGCCACTGCAAAGGATTAACAACTGACAACTGACAACAGTCAACTGACAACAGTCAACAGTCAACTTCCTAAGTGCCACTCTGCCGCTTTTTGGCGGATGGTTGCCAATTCTGGCGGCGGCATTTTGTCGAGATTGGCTAAGATAAAGCTCATGCGACCGATCGACTGAAGTTTGTCCCGGTGGCGCGCTAGGAAATCCCAGTAGAAGAAGTTGAAGGGACAGGCATTTTCGCCCGATCGCACTGTGCGATCGAATTTGCACCCCCGACAATAATCGCTCATTTTATTAATGTAATTGGCAGAAGCAGCATAGGGCTTCGAGGCCAACACACCGCCGTCAGCAAACAAACCCATGCCCAGCACATTAGTCTGCATTACCCAGTCATAGGCATCCACAAACGCACTGTGGAACCATTTTTCTAGCTCCTGGGGCGAGATTCCCGCAATTAGACCAAAATTGCTCAAAATTATCAACCGCTGGATATGGTGCGCGTAACCGCTGCCTTCGACTTGAGTTAAAACTTGGCACAAACAGTTCATATCTGTTTTACTAGCGTCCCAAAAAAACTCCGGCAGTGGCTGAGTGTGGTTGAACCAATTCTTCTCAAAATAATCAGCATCCACGTAAAAATACATACCGCGAATGTATTCTCGCCAGCCCAGAATTTGGCGGATAAAACCTTCGACGCTGTTTAAATTTAAGTTATTGTCGAGGTAGGCTGTTTCGGCGGCTTGAATAACTTCTAAAGGATGAAGTAATCCAATATTGAGATACGGAGAAATTAGGGAATGCCACATTGTTTCCTCCCCCGTTACCATCGCGTCTTGATAAGGGCCAAAAGTGGGGAGACCCTGTTCGATGAAATTATCTAATACTTGCAATGCTTGCTCTCGTGTAACCCCCCAGCGAAAAGGTTCAATACTTCCGTAAGTTGGGAAAGATAGAGATTTAACTTGTGCGATAACTTCTTGAGTTATGGCGTCCGGTTCAAACCAGAGAGGTTTGGGGGTATCCAGTTTTCCTTTTGGTGGCTGACGATTTTCTTTGTCAAAATTCCACTTTCCTCCGACAGGTTTATTGCCATCCATTAAAATTTGGAAACGCTGGCGGCTGGCTCGATAGAAGTCTTCCATTAACAAACGTTTGCGGCTTGACGCCCAATCTTTGAATTCTGTTTGTGTCCAGAGGAATTGATTGTTGGGAATTAGGGTTATTTTACAGGGCAGTTGCCAGTTTTGAACGAGCTGTAAAAAAGGTCGATCGTTCGGAGCCATCACCCGCACTTCGGTGATATTCTGAGCTTGTATCCAAGCTTTGAGAGGTGCTTCAAAGTCCTCCGATTTTTTGTAAGTAACTTGCCATCCACCGACGCGCAATTCTTCAGCCAAGTGCCGCATGGCCGACCAAATTAATACTAATTTTTGTTGGTGGTAGCGCCGGTGTTGAACGTGCTGCCAAGATTCAATTAAAATTATCGGTAGGGAGGGTTTATCATCTGTGCGGTTGAGGGCAGCTTGGTTCTGCCATAGTTGATCGCCTAATATCCAAACGCCAACAGTCATTTTACTTTTTTTTAGTGAAACTTATTTTTTACTTTTTATGAGGTCGGGCGGTCTAGTCAAGAAACTGAATTGATTGACAACTCACAACTCATATGTTTTCAGGTTATCCTGAAAACTTACTAGAGCATAACATTGATTTCCAAAGATAGGGACACCGGCCAGCAAATTGAAATTTTATCTCTGTGTATCCTTCGGATCTTAATAACTTGGTCAGCGTCTCTACTGAAAAAAATTTAATGTGACCGTTATCCCAAAGAACGGTAAAATGTTGATCTAGTTTGCCAGAAACAGCTAAAGCCAGATTTTTTAAATAGCCGTGATAGGGGGTGGAAATAATTAATGTTCCTCCAGGAATGAGGCATTTTTTTGCAGTTCTTGCTAGTTCTTTAGGATAAAGCAAGTGTTCGATTACTTCAATAGCTAAGACAACATCAAATGAGTTCAGAATATCGGTATCTGGAAGGTCGTAAATATCTGCTTGGATAAACTGACACTCTGGGAAACTTTGACGGGAGATGGCAATTCCGGGTGCAGAAGTGTCAACGCCGACAACTTCGCAGCCGTGCTCTGCGATAACGTGACTGAGGCTGCCATTGCCACAGCCGAGATCCAAAACTCGGAGTTTTGTCTTGCTGGTCTGCTGAAGTGTCGCCAGCATTTCTAAAAGGGGAGTAATCCCTAGGACGGGCTTTTCTTAGACATTTTCCTTATAAATCAGACAATTGGTGTAGACTGGAATAATTCACCTAACCAAACCCAGATATGTCCACATATGTACCACCAAGAATCGCTATTCAACGACTCGGAGTATGTTCAAAAACACGCTTA
>NZ_JAUBTT010000196.1:0-5949 GCF_036705125.1 Microcoleus sp. B7-D4 | reverse complement strand
ATCCTCAACTCGGTTGTTAAATCCCCATGTGGCGAAGATATTTGGCGGGTCACTGCCTGAGAAAATAGATCGATGCCGTTCAGCAATATACAAACAAAAGCTTCTCTGATGTAGGAGCTTTTGTTTTAGGTTTTAAAGAACTTAGACGGGCTCATTTGTGACAAGTTAAGAAAAAGTGCAAATTGTCAAGGGGTAGACAAAAAAAGGTAAAATAGGACGAAACCTTTACGGGGCAAGCAGTTCAGCCATAATTGAACCAGTTATGAGTAGCCAAAAACGAATCAACCGAGATCATGCAAAGAAAAAAAAGGTTCTTCGGTTCTTCCTTACAAGGTTCTTCGGTTCTTCCTTACTTGGTATGCCAAACTAACAATTAAAATGACAATTAAGCAAACATCTATTTTTGTAGTTTTCAAAATTCCTAAAGCCATATGCAGAACGTTTTATTAACTTAAGCTTGTTGTTAATACCTTCAACAATACCAATTGTTGTCCTATTATCAAAGTAAGCAATTATCTCGTCCAACCAATTAGTAATAGTCTTCACAGTATCTGGAAAATATTGTTGATCTCTTTTCGTAACTGCTCAATAAGTGCTGATAACCCACATTCCGCAGATGTGATTATCGTATCCGCTCAATAAATCGGGGTAATAGCAAAAAAAGAAGGTTCACAATCTAGGCACAGCATGGTAGAATATGACGTATTATTAATCATAAAATCAAGGATGTCATAACTTTTTTTAGCTACTAAAGTCACAATTAACCGTGGGTTTATACGACACTTACTAAAGGAATCAAGTGCCAAGAATTCAGAGCCTTTATATTTTTTTGAATTTGTTCAATCAGACCAGGACACACCCAAAGAATAAACTGAAGATTGTTGACGAATAATCATCCCCAAAGATGGAATATTTCCCAGGTGAGAAATACGGTCGTTCATATATTCAAAAAAGCTAATTCCTAATTTGCGGGTAGTGGCAACCAGAGACATGAAAATGTCCATCGCCTTCGTTCCTTCACAAGTTTGGGTTGCATAACTAATATTTCGTCGCTGCACGATTGTTCTAGCAGCTAGTTCAGCCGGGTTATTATGTAAAGGTAATTCCGGATGCTCCAAAACTAAAAGCAACTCAGATATTTTACTCAAAGTTAATTTTTTTCGTTCATCTAATTGTTCATAACCAGAGGAACTGCCGAAAATTTCCCAAAATTTTGATTTGAGCCTGAGCTTCTCTAACCCAGATGGAGAGTTTTTATAAGCTAATAATTCTCGGTAGTAATCCCAAAAATCATCAAGAAACTTGTCTAAACTTTTTTGATGACAAGTTACAAATGGACTTAACTTTTTATAATGTCTTGCTTCAGGCACCCAACATAAAGATAAATCATCTGTGAGTAATTTAAACTGGGGTGCATCATCAGTCACCAGAGTTTTTATTATCGGAATCTGGGATTGCTGAGCATAAAAAGCAATCGCTGCTGCCTCTAAAATCCTGGTACGATGTTGAGAGCCTACAGCACCCATATTTTTATTCAGCAAGGAGTTAAACTCATCACCCTTCAACGGAATTTCTCTTAGCAATCCTTTAATTTGATGGCTCCACTTCTGGGGTACATTGAACTTATCTAATAGCTGGTAAGTAAGTGGAGATATAATAAACTCAAGTTCTGGGTTGTTCTGTAATACTCCAAGTACGCTTAATCGGTTTTTTCTTAAAGTTGTAGAATAAACTGTATATAATGGGTTGCAAATTATATTTGTAGTGTGATTTACTCCTTTAACACGCGCACTTGTTTGGTCTAAGTGTTGCCAAGGACTACTTGCTAATCCGGATTCATACACTTCGTTAAATTCTGATTCAAACTTTGATGAATTTTTCACCACTAGATTTGATAAATAACCCGCTGACATCGAAATCCCAATATTGCTTAAAAAATCTAATAGCTTTCCGCATCGTCATGTTTCCCCCGTAATACAAGCTCATAACTAAGGATTTTACTCCCGGACCAAACTCTCCATCATATCCGGATGGTAAGGGTGAAACGTATGTTTTCTTTTCTGAAGGTGAGTAATACTACTGTTTCCGGAATAACACGTTATCTGTTTTCAGTAAAATGTCTTGAACTATTACCTCTTCATAACCCTTAAATTCTGCATCGAATGGCAGTTCTGCTTCAGGATACTCCAGGATTTTTGAGCGGTCAACTTTGACGATCGCATTTTTACTGCTTTTAATGTGCTTTTTTGGTGCTTTTCGCTCTTTTTCGGATGAGTAGTTCTCTTTTAACTTTTTCGCTCCATTAGCTTTGACCTCTGGTTTGCCTTGTTCTCCTTTGAGGCGATTGTTTTCGGATTTTAATCTTTGATTTTCTGACCGTAATTCTCTGGTTTCTGCTTGTAATTGCTCTACAAGGTTTAGCAATATGGACACAGTACGACGCAATGATTCGTCAGCAATCTCAGATGGCTCAATGCTTTGCAGTAAGGTCTCTACTAATTTTTGAGGAGATGATTCTTGCGTCATGAATCATATTCTACTATGCTGTGCCTAGATTGTGAAACTTCTTTTTTGCTGTTACCCCGATTTATTGAGCGGATACTATTTAGAGACGTTTTATATGTTTTTAATGCGAGATATTAATCCACTTTCCTTGAAATTTCTAAACCGAATTTATCGCGAAAGCAGACATCATCAAGTGCGCCTAGCAAGCACATTTTTTAATCTTAGTTTCACAAGGTGTCAAAAATGAAAACTTGATGAAAATTTTTCAAGTTAGTTATAAGACTATGTATAAGTTATAAGACTATGTATAACTGGTTGAATCGATGGGAATATGAGGGAATGGTCGGATTATATAATAAACCAGGTAGAGGCAGAAAAGAAACATTTAATTCCGCACAATCAGCTCAAATTAGAGACTGGGTAAAATTGCAACCAAAACAATTAAAGCAAGTAGTGCAAAATATTAAACAAGAATGGAATATTAATATCAGTACGGAAACTATTAAGAGAATAATTAAAAAACTTTGTATGAGTTGGCATAGGATGCGTCGAGGTGTTGGTGGCAAGCCAGACCCCATAGAATACAAGGAAAAAAAAGAAAACTTGTCAGAATTAAAACAACTAGAAGATGAGGGAAAAATTGATTTATACTATTTAGATGAATCCGGATTTTGTGGCATCCCTTGTGTCCCTTATGGATGGCAAGATATTGGTGAATATTTGTCAATTGAGAGTCGTAGAACTAAGCGTTTAAATGTCTGGGGAATCATGAATCGGCAAAACACTTTTCATGCTTATGTTTCAGAGCAGACTATTAATTCGCTCTGTAATCATAGCCTGCATAGATACTTTCTTTGCTGTGGTGGAGCGGCCAACAGTTATTGTAGTAGATCAAGCTTCTATTCATACTAGCCATGCCATTTTTGAGAAAATTGAAGAATGGAAAAAACGCGGTTTAACTATATTTGAATTGCCGACTTATTCACCTAAATTGAATTTAATTGAGATTTTGTGGCGGTTTATCCAATATGAATGGCTCGAAATAGATGCGTACTCTAGCTGGCAAGCTCTTGTTTCATCTGTCGAAAAAATCCTTAAAGAATTTGGAGATAATTATGTAATTAATTTTGCTTAACTACTTAATTCTAGTTGTGCCTGAACTTTAAATATTAGCTTAGAGCTAGAAAGGTCAGAACTGGTCGAATTAGCATCGGATTTTGCTGTGGATTGTCTGCTACAGATTTGGGTTAAATTATGATATTTTAGTTCTGTAGATAAACGACCTGCTGCTGACAACTGGAGTTTAGACTAAAAAAGAGAGAAGGGTGGCAAAAGCAGGACTTGAGCCACCGCGCCGGGAGAGAATGAGGGTGAAAAATAAAACCTATTGACTCCCTCAATGAACAGTGAACGATTAAAGGACTTTCGTCAAGCAGCATACGAATTATTGGTGCGAGCGAAAGATGCCACATTCGAGCTGATGGATGCAGTGATGACCACCAGGAATGCGTCTTGTTTGGCAGAATTTTCACTCAGCCCGCTATTCAATCGACAATGGTCAAGTATCTATGAAGCCTTACAAGACTGTAGACCTGACCGAAAAAAAGTGATGGAGTTGTATCGAGAGCAATTAGAACAGCAAGTACCCGCAACAGAACATATATTAGTGGCGATTGATCGTACTGTATGGGGGAGACCAGACGCTAAAACCTTAAAAGACAGAACCCATGAATATCAGGGGGGCGTAATTATCGGACAGGGCTACAGTACAATTGCCTGGATACCTGAAGCTCATGGAAGTTGGGCCTTACCCCTACTCCATGAACGAATTAGTAGTGGGTCTTCGCCCATACTTCAAGCAGCTTCCCAACTCAAACTTGTCTGTCAACAGAGCGTCAACAAGCGTATTAGCAGTCTTAGATCGAGAATATGGCAATGCAACTTGGGTATTAGCCCAAGCAGATATTCAAGCTGATTGCTTAATGAGAGTCCGAAAGAATGCCTGTTTGTGGTCGGCACCACCAGCCTATAGTGGTCGCGGTAGACCACGGAAACACGGGTTCAAAATGAGACTCAATGACCCAACCACATGGCTCGAAACGGATACTGTGATTGAAATTGATGAACATCCACAGTTGGGACAAGTCCGAGTCAGTCAATGGCTTGACTTACATTTTTATCGTGCGCCGGGACATCCTGTTAATTTAATCCTCGCCCTTAAGAATGAATCCCATGTCAAGCGGTCAGCCGTTTCCACCCTTGTGGTTGGTTTGGGTGGGAGAACGAACTCTACCCAAGCGAAACTGTTTGGTTTAAGTATTTACGACGTTTTGGAGTGGATCATTGGTAACGGGAAAGCTAAGCAACGATTACATTGGACATTGCCTAACTTGAGAACTCCCGAACAATCTGAGCGTTGGAGTGATTTAATGCCATTGATGAGTTGGCAACTCTGGCTGGCTAGGGATTTAGTTCTCGAACATCGACTGCCTTGGCAGTCTGCTAGGATCGATTTAACTCCTGGACGTGTTGCCCAATCAATGTTATCGGTTTTAGTTGACATTGGTACTCCTACGAAACCACCTAAACATAGGGGAAAATCTCCTGGCTGGGAAACAGGAAAGGTACGGACTAAGGCACCGCGATATCCCACTGTCAAGAAACGGGTTTCTCGACGCAAAAAGTCTTCAAGATTAGTTGTTTAATCTCCTCAATGCGTGAGTTTTTGAGCAATAACTTGCCTTCTGTTGAAAGGCAGCTACTTTTAGATGCGATCGTTTTTTAGTCTAAACTCCAGTGACAAGGCATCGGTGTCACAAGCAAATTCAATATTTGATAACTCTCGCAACTTTTTCTGACCCTCAATTTCAGCTTTTTTGAGTTGTTTTTCTAATTTACGTTGGTCGGCATCACGACGCAAACTGCTCTCTACTACGAACCATCTTTGTGTAATTCCACCATAATTACTTTTGTGTTCTGACCAACGATATCCCGTTATTGAACTTTCATTTAATTCTGATTCCTGCAAGCTGAGACACCAGTTGCTGCGCTTGTTTCAGGCTTAGTGGTACACGAGTTAACCATCTTAAATTGGTTAACATTTCTAAATTTGGAGCGGTATATAATGCACTGTCAGCTACCATTAAAGTGTCGAGATTTAATTTTTTTTAAAAGTCTTGACAGATTGAGGCGAATATGGAATTATCTGATTCGTTTCCTGAAGCTACTCGTAAAAATAGTGGCACATCTCCATCTCCACTACAAATTAGGTCTAAAATAAATTGTTTTAAGTCGGGACGATGGTCACTCTTTGTAGCCGTAGGTAATTTGAATTGGTATTGGGGATGTTTGATGGTTGATTGATGAATTATCTAGGGCTTGCTGAATAAGTTAGAAAAAATCGCGATCGCGTAGCTAACCGCAGACATCGCACTTGATGGGCAA
>NZ_JAUBTT010000037.1:37947-72002 GCF_036705125.1 Microcoleus sp. B7-D4 | reverse complement strand
GAAACGAAAGCTCTAAAGCGACACTCAAACAGCGACAATAAAAACAGACTCTGCCTCAGATATCTCGCTCTCTTATGTCTCAATTCCCCCAGAAACCTCTTGTTGGGAGGTTATTTGTACCCCCCAGTACCCTATGTGAACTCAATCTAAAATCTAAAATCTAAAATTTAAAATCGATTGTTCGGAGTGTGATAAAAATCACTGACAGCAGGCAGCCCCTAAATGTAGAAAATGGTGGCGGCCAACAACTAGCTTCAAAACGGGCAGCGGAACCTGTGGCGGTTAAGCTAAAAGAATTGCGGTTCCGTTCAAAACAAATTGGAGTCATCGCTCGTGCGTATTAAGGAGGCTAATTGATGGTGTACGCAGAAAATTGGTCGCAGCCGTCTATCTTGGAACTAGCGCGATCGGGCAACTTTCAAGCCCTGAATTACTGGATTGACAGCTTGCTGCGCCCCGAAGGGATTTATGCCCGCGTCGAACAGGCTCAGGCCGGCTGCGTCCAAATCATCGTAGAATTCCAGCGCGAATTTGCGCCAGATACTACATTACTGGGGAGCACTCTCCGGGAAGGCTTAGTCAAATTTATTTGCCACCAACTCTGGAGACTCAACTCGCCAGCAGTAGAAGGAGTGCGAATTCACGCGCGCTTGGCTGGGGATGCAGACATTCTCTGGAAACAGTCAGTGCGAATTGTGACTCCGGCAAACCGCCAGCGGCGGCGTTACCGTTCCCTACCGGTCGTCGATTGGGTTAAATTTAAAACGTATCGTTCTCTGCTGCTAGTGGGATCGGCACTTGCCTCATTTATTTTAGGGTGTTGGGTCAGCTACCACGAAGCTCTGACCCTGCAGTCAGTATCTCCCGTATCCGGCTACCAGCAAGCTGCTGTAATTTCGGGGCCGCCTCCAAAACGTGCGGATACGGTGCAAGCGGCCTTAGAAGTAGTACCAGTAGTACAGCAAAAGCAAGTTGCTAATCCTTACGACCCAACAGTAACGCTGATGTTCGGAGGAAATGTGAATCTATCGGATGCGCTCGGAGCATCTGCTGCCAACGATCACCAATGGGCTTTCGCCAATATGGACGAGTACCGGCAAGCAGATGTGGCGATGGTTAACCTAGAAAACTCCCTGACTCGCTCTACATTGGGCTCTGGCAAAAAACAATTAAATTTTAAAGCCGATCCAGAATCGGTGAAAGTATTAACAGCCGGAGGAGTGGATATTGTCAATCTGGCAAATAGCCGCGCTATGGATTACGAGGAACCGGGGCTGGTGGAGACTATGAATACTCTAGATAATAGTGGGATTCAACACCTGGGAGCCGGCAGAGATATTAAAGAAGCGAGGCGTCCAGATATTATTGAAGTTAAGGGTCAGCGGATTGCCTACCTCGGTTATTACGATGCCGAGCTTAACGTCGCCGACCAAGGGAAAGCGGGCACTAATCCCCGCCGCAACAATCGCGTGGCCGAGGATATTCGAGCTCTTAGGGGTCAGGTAGACTGGATTATTGTTAATTACCACTGGGGAGTCGAATTGGCAGATTATCCGGGGGACTGGCAGATTGATTTGGCTCGGTTCACGATCAACCAAGGAGCTGATTTGGTAGTGGGACACCATCCCCAGGTACTGCAAGGTGCAGAAATTTATAAGGGCCGCCCGATAGTTTACTCGCTGGGTAATTTTATATTCGGCCCGAATGCTCGCAGGGATTACGATACCGCAGTCCTGAAAGTATCGCTCAAAGACAGGAATATGAAGGTAGAGTTTCTGCCTGTGGAGGTGAAAAAGTTTCAGCCGAAGGTGGTGAAGGGAGCAGCAGCAGATCGCATCCTCAAACGGGTCGAGCAAATTTCTAGTATTTTCGATCGACCGATGCCATCTTCTGTAGTTCTCGATTCCCTAGTCCAGCCAGGATCGGCATCAAAAACTCCAAATTCTCCCTTGCCAGGAGCAGCCAAGAGCGGTACATACCAGCCCGGGCGAGGTTCCGGGGGAGCCTCCGGTGAACGCAATCAGCAAGGCCCCGGACAACCCAAACCTACTTTGATTTTGCCGGCTTTGCCGGCTGCGCCCCAACAGCCGGACAACTCCTCATTTTTCCCGAACGGGACGGGGCCTGCAATTGAATCAAACCCACCTCCGAATCAAAATTTGCCGCCGCGCATCTACCCCACTCAACCTCAAAATCCCAGCCGGGAACCAGATCCGTTTACAAAAGAGCCATTCATCAAAGAGCCGTTTATTTCGCCCCCATCTCCCAGTCAAGGAGCAGTGCCGAGTCCCCAAAGCTATCTTCCCCCCAGTCGGCCAGTATCTTTTGAAGTCGCACTCAAAGGGCAGCCGACCTCAGCGATCGTTCCAGCTACCAGCAGCAACCGCTCCAAGCAGCGGATCGCCCTGCCCCCTATAGCTAGGAGCATTGGTTAGCCGGTGGCGGCCGGAGCGAGGATGCCGGGGAGGATAGGGGCGGTAATGGGTGAACATCAACATACTAGCGACCAATTATTAACGATCGACTTACTGACAACCAATGATCAATGACCTACTACCAATGACAAATGTGTTTGCGATCGCGCTCAAGCAAAAGCAGTACAAAACCTATATCCTCTCCGACGAAACCGCTAACTCTACTCTAGAAGTTGTGCCGGAACGGGGCGGTATTGCCACTAGCTGGCTGGTTGAAGGCAAAGAAATCTTCTATTTGGACGCGGAACGGTTCGCCAATCCCGATCTAACTGTACGTGGCGGGATTCCCATCCTGTTTCCCATCTGCAGCAATCTCCCCGAGAATACTTACACCCACAAGGGAGTGGATCGTAAGCTCAAACAGCACGGCTTTGCTCGTGACTTGCCTTGGACAATAGGCGAACAAGTTACGGAGGGTTGCGCGGCTCTGACGCTGATTCTCGACAGCAGCGACAAGACGCTGGCTGTTTATCCCTTTGATTTCCAACTAGCCTTCACATATCAGATTAAAGGCAATTCTTTGGAAATTTTTCAGCGCTATACCAATCTGTCTGACGAACCCATGCCGTTTTCTAGTGGTTTGCATCCCTACTTTTTGGCGACGGACAAATCTAAGCTCCGCTTTGAGATTCCGGGGATGCAGTACAGAGATCACAACACCCACCAAAAGGGTTATTTCACAGGGGTTTTTGACGAGACGCTGGATGAAATTGATGTTTCCTTTGACGAGCTCACTGGTCTTGCTGCTACTGTCACTGACGCGGCGAGCGGCTTGCGGCTCACCCTCAGTTACAACTCCAGCTATGGGAAGTTGGTTTTCTGGATGGTGAAGGGCAAGGATTTTTACTGTTTGGAACCTTGGACTGCTCCTCGAAATGCCCTCAACACTGGCGAACACTTGATTTATTTGCAGCCGGGAGCGACTTGCGAGATGCTGGTTCGCATGACTGCAAATTTTATTTAACAAAACACTTGCTATTTCAAATGAGGGGTGCTACTATTAGAAATTGTGTGCGGTAACAATGTTTTCGCGGGTCGCTAGCTCAGCGGTAGAGCATTCGGCTTTTAACCGATTGGTCTCGGGTTCAAATCCCGGGCGACCCATAAAAATTTGTGAGTTAAAAAGTTTGAGTTTTGAGTGGAATGCTTGGAACTCAAAATTTTGTTTGTTGAACTTTTTAGTAAATCTGGAAAGATAGTGCGCGATCGGTGGCAAATTGTCTTAAGATTATCGTAAGAATTGAGCTTGTCCAAAATTCACTGCCCAAAAATCACAAATAATTAGGAGGAATATCTATGGCGCTTGTACCTATGCGATTGCTGCTCGACCACGCGGCTGAAAATGGTTACGGCCTACCGGCTTACAACGTCAACAACATGGAGCAAATCCAAGCGATCATGCGCGCTGCTGACGAAACCAACAGCCCTGTGATTCTGCAAGCTTCTCGCGGCGCTCGCTCCTACGCTGGCGAAAATTTCCTGCGCCACTTGATTTTGGCAGCAGTTGAAACCTATCCTCACATTCCCATTTCCATGCACCAAGACCACGGCAATGCCCCCGGCACTTGCTATTCTGCCATGCGCCAAGGTTTCACCAGCGTGATGATGGACGGTTCTCTGGAAGCAGATGCTAAGACTCCCGCTAGCTACGAGTACAATGTTCAAGTTACTCGCGATGTGGTGAATGTTGCTCATTCGATCGGCGTTAGCGTTGAAGGCGAACTGGGTTGCTTGGGTTCTCTGGAAACAGGGATGGGCGAAGCAGAAGACGGCCACGGCTTTGAAGGTGCGCTTTCTCACGATCAGTTGCTGACAGATCCTGAACAAGCTGTGGATTTCGTTGAGCAAACCGGCGTTGATGCTCTAGCAGTCGCGATCGGCACTTCTCACGGCGCTTACAAGTTCACTCGCAAGCCGACTGGCGAAATTTTGGCAATCAGCCGCATTGAAGAAATTCACCGCCGCTTGCCGAATACTCACTTGGTAATGCACGGTTCTTCTTCTGTGCCCCAAGAATTGTTGGAAATCATCAACAGCAACGGCGGCAAAATCCGCGAAACCTACGGCGTACCTGTGGAAGAAATCCAAAAGGGCATTAAGTGCGGTGTTCGCAAGATCAATATCGATACTGACAACCGTTTGGCGATTACCGCTGCAGTACGCGAAGCTTTGTTTGCGAAGCCCGATGAGTTTGACCCCCGCCACTTCTTGAAGCCGTCGATCAAGTATATGCAGAAGGTTTGTAGCGATCGTTACAACTCTTTCGGTTGCGCCGGTCACGGTACAAAGATTAAGCAAGTGTCTTTGGATGATTTTGCAGCTAAGTATGCTAAGGGCGAATTGAGCTCTTCTGCTAAGAAGACTGTGGCTGTTTAAGAATTTTAGGTTTTAGATTTTAGATTTGTCTGAGGTCTAAAGTTAGGATTGCCGGGTAGCTTTGAAGTTGCCCGGTTTTTGTTTTTGGACACAAATCAATAGAAGTGATATCAAATCCGGTAGCATAGGAATTATTCATCTCTCTGTTCTCTGACTCTGTGTTCTCTGTGTCCTCTGCGGTTTAATCATTCCAATTCAACCGGAATTCATATGATATTGAAAACTGCGATCGCTATAGCAGTTTCCCTATTTTTGCTTACAATGAAGCTAATTTTCCTTGGAAATTCAACCGTTTGAATCAAAGGTGAACGAATGGCAAAGGTTATTGCAGTTACAGAAGCTATTAAAAGCCAAGAGGAGGCTGAATCAAGGTTGAATTTGAGCCGAACTGAGGATGAGGCTTTTTTTACAGAGTGGCAAACCCAATTGCCAAGTCTCAGCGATTCTGAACAGACTGCTTTGGATACGCTACGACGTAGATTGCTATATCATAGAGCCGATGGAGAATTGTTAGAAGGGGCAGTGACATTGTTGGTGGCATCACCTTTGTTAGAACTGGCGGGATTCTACGATCCACCTTTCAGGATGAAGGCTGAAGCTGCGATTGAAATTGCGATCGATGATGGGGAAGAAACCCTGCGCGGACGAATTGATATCTTGATTTTACAGAATCAGCTTTGGGTAATGGTTTTGGAGTGTAAGAAGACTACGATTGCGACGAGATCGGCATTACCCCAAGCATTAGCATACATGATGGCAAATCCTGATTTGGATAAACCGAGATTTGGTATGTTGACGAATGGCGATGATGTGTTGTTTGTGAAACTCAGGGATCAACCTACACCCGAATACGGGTTATCGCGGGCATTTTCGATTTATACTGTGCGAAGTGAATTGCGATCTGCTTTTCAAGTCTTGAAGCATTTAGGGCAAGGCATCACTACCGTCTAAGTTAAGGTGAAGGTATTGCTCATCGGCATAGAGACGTGCCATCTGCTACAAATCCTCGTCCATCACTTCATCGTTTTCCCGAATTTCTGTTTCAATTTCATCGGAGAAAGCTTCGGCGTATGCCCAAGCGTTAGCAATATCAGTCGCAGATAGCGATAGATAGCTTGTGAGTAAATCAGCTTCGCTATAGCCAATGCGACGAGCTTCTACAAGTCCCCAAACGGTGATGCGAGTTCCAGCAATGCAGGCACTCCCGCCACAAACATCAGCCCTTTTTTCAATACCGCGCCAAGGAGTGATTTTGCCTTGGGATAGGAGTTGAACGACTTGAGCTTTTTCGTCGTCAGAGAGTGCCCGCAGTTGAGGCTCTAATTCTTTCAGCGTCATGGCAAACAATGGAATTGCGACTACCGATCATTCTATCGAACCGATCGCCCCATTTACCCGATCGCCCATTGCCACTTCTAGTAATTTGGGTGAAGCGCGGGGAATGCAAGCAATGGTTGTATCCATTACACTGCACGGGCGATCGCCCTCCCCATACGCTTGCTTGCACAACTCAAGCTTTGAAATGTTCTAGGGTACTATAACGCAGCAGATAATCCAGGTTATTTGTCAAGTTTTTTGCCACAAAAACTTGACAATTTAGAAAGTGGTGAGAATAATGGGATTAAGACCCTGACCTGGGATTCAAGGGGTCAGGAACCTCAGCCTAAAGGCATGAGGCTTGAAGGAGAAATCTAACAAGCCATTCTGACCAGCCTAAGTCCTTCGCGGACTACGTTTTTTGAGTCACGACACCCGCTTGATGCGTAGCTAGTCCCCTGCTCTGTCGCTGAGAGTTAAACAGTTCTAAGGTCACGCTTTACAGTGCTTTGGGCCTAACAAGCTCACTAAACATTGACCGACAAGCTAACTTTACTCCGAAAGGAGAACGGGACAACCATATCCCGGCGGGGAGGCAACCATACCTCCCCGGCCCCTCAAGGGGATTCACTTCAATGTAAAGCCGTCCTACGAAGGACGGGGTTTCAAACCCATAATTCTGATGAAAAGGAGTCAAGTCAACACAGCAGAGTTAATTCGCAGACAGATTGAGGAACGGCCAGAAGGCTATTGGCGGCACTCTGACTTTTCTAACCTGCCGTCAACTGCGGTCAGCAAAGCACTTTCCCGAATGGCGGAAAACGGAATTTTGGAGCGAGTCAGCAAAGGACTATACTATCGATCGCGCCCGACTCGATTTGGTCGCAGTCGTCCCTCTCCAAGCGATATCCAAAAACTGCTGACAAAACAAAACTTGCATCCGGCTGGACTGAGTGCGGCTAATTTATTAGGGTTTACCACTCAAAACGCAATTCAAGGTGAATTTGCTACCTCAGCGAACAGTGTCCCCCGCACTATAATTGGTTCTCGCGCCCGAATCCACACTCGCAGACCTGAAACTTGGAATCGCTTAGAAGCGACTGATGCAGCAATGCTTGATTTTTTAAGGTCTAGGGGTAAGTTGAGCGAGTTGTCTCTGACGGAGACTAAGCAAAGGTTGCTAGACTATTTTCGAGAAGGATCTCGCTTTGAACGTTTGCTTGCAGTTGCAGATGCGGAACCGCCGCGAGTACGAGCTATGCTGGGTGCGATCGGACAGGAACTCAGAAAGAGTGTTAAAGAGCTAGAAAAACTCCGAAAAAGCCTAAATCCAGTCTCTCGGTTTGATTTTGGTAAATTCAGCAATCTGAGTTATGCCAAGGAGTGGCAAGCCGAGTGAAAATGTTTGAACATCCTGATTTCCGCGATGCTGTCATCGCAGCTAGGGAACATTTCGATCGCTTTGGACTCACCGAACAATTCATCGAGAAAGATTACTATGTCACCTCGGCGCTGCGAATTGTGGCGAATCAGTGGCGTACTCAAGTCATTTTTAAAGGCGGAACCAGCCTCTCGAAGGGGTGGAAAGTGATAGAACGATTCTCGGAGGATATCGATCTGTTTTTGAACAAACAGGCATTCGTTCCTCCCCTTGGTGCAAACAGAATTGACAAAGAATTAGCAGCAATCGAAAGTGCTGTGGGAGAGCATCCTGCTTTGACGCTAGAACCTGATTCGTCCAAGCGGAAGCGGGGGGTTTTTCGCAATAGCTATTTCAGCTACACTCAGCAATTTTCGGGCAATCAGGCGATCGCCAATCGTGTATTCTTAGAAATGGGAACTCGCAGCGGCACTTATCCTACGCAGACTGTACAACTGTCTTCCTATGTGGCTGAATTTCTGCGTGAAATTGGGCAGAGTCTTGATACTGAAGATGAATTGCCTTTCTCTATGCTATTGCTGGACTTTCGGCGTACCTTTGTTGAGAAACTGTTTGCAATTCACTCTAAAGTAGTGAAGATTCAGCAGGATGGGCAATCAATTGGAATCTACGCCAGACATTACTACGACCTGTTTTGTTTAGCTCAAAATTCCGAAGTGCGCCAAATGTTCCAAACTGATGAATACAGCCAGATTAAAGAGGATTGCGATCGCATTAGCCGCGAACACTTCCCAGATTATCAGCCGCCGTCAGCGATGAATTTTTCCAACAGTTCGGCTCTCTTCCCAACAGGAGAACTGCGTCAAACTATTGCTAGAGAATACGAACAGCAGTGCGGTAGACTCTGCTATGGAAATTATCCATCATGGGGGGAAATTGAAGCTTGTTTTGAAGAATTTCGCGATCGGCTTTGACTGTTGAGCCTGAAGCATATCGTTGGTTATAACTGAGATGTTGCACCATTCTCAATTAGCCGTAGGGGCGGGTTCGCCAACAGCCTTAAAGCTTGCAAATAGGTTCTATAAACCCGCCCGACCCCACGAAAAATCCTCTTATTGATATTGCTGCAAGATGCCAGTTATAACCCAATACGGTTCAGTTAAGCTCGATCCCCCCTAGCCTAGGGCGGGCACTCTTGACACCGCCCCTACGAAGGGGAGTAAGCTGTTCGGCATTTAAAGGACTTGCGTAAGGTGCGTCAGCATCTAAGGTTTTCCGTTTCAGCGTAAGGGTTCGCTTCTGACGCACCCTACTAGCCTCGTTACTGGTTTAAATGCTCCACAGCTTAGGGGGTGGGACAAGAAATTACTCTTGCGTCCCCCAACAATCAGGGGGATTTAGGGGATCTCGCCCGGAATAAATAGTTTTAACCCAAGCGTATTGGGTTATAACCCTTTGATATATTCCCTGATTACTGGCGGCAGAGTGTAAAAATTTGCTTGTTGTTCTATCCAGGAGCGCCGCGATAGAGATTGCAAGGCATTTAGCAAATCTGAAGCCGGAATTCTGTCATTTTCTAGCAATTTTGCCCGGTTGATGGGCTGGCTTTCTTTCGCTAACAAGGAGATTACTTGTTTTTCTAGTTCGGATAGGCGATCGAACTGTTGCTGTAAAACATCTTTCAAATCTTCCGGCAACAATATCGTATCATTTGGTAATAACTCTGTCACGCCTCCTCCCAAGTCTTGAATCAGATTCGCCACGCTTTTTAACCATAGGGGGTTGCCTTGGTAGCGATGAATGAGTGCTTCACTGTTGTCGCTTTCTTCTAACCCATAATCTCTGAGTATTTCCCGTCCGGCGGCGATGTCTAAACCTTGGAGTTGTAAGGTGCGAATAGAAGTATTTTGGCTTTTAACTTGAGTCACTTCTCTCGGTTGTTCCCAACCGATTAACATACAGCAGCTTTGATGGGATAATTTTTCTATTTGTTTGAATAAGGTGCGATATTCTTGGGATTCTGGTTTATATTTTCCTGCAAATTCGCCGCTACAGAAAAGGTGGTGAACGTCATCTAAGACTATTAAACAGCGATGGTTTTGTAAATACTTAATCAGCGGTAAGGGTTTCTGGTTTGTTGGGGATGAATCTTGTTTTTCGGAATGGGAAAAAAGCTGTATTAGGTTAGATTTAAATTTTTCTAGGGTGGGGAATTCGTCTAGTGTGTACCAAACTGCGTACTCAAACTCGTCTTTAATTTGTTGTACGAGTTGTACTGCTAGGGATGTTTTGCCGATACCGCTGATGCCGGTGAGGGTGATGAGGCGGCAGTGTTGTTGTAGAATCCAGGTGGTGAGGGTTTGGAGTTCGGGCGTGCGCGAGTAGAAATCGCCCACCTCTGGCATTTCGCTTAAATCTTGATGTAGAGTTTTAGTTTGTTGTGGGTTAGATGTTTCCTGATTTGGTGGGTTTGAGTTTGGGATATTTGGCGGGTGTCTAGCTTCTCCACAGATGTTAACGCTGTTAATTTGCACCGATTCTTCTTGTGCAACGTTTGAATATATTGAAACTTCCAACCTCTCCATTGCCGATCTAAAATTTGTTTTATTAACATCTTCTCCCAACTCTTCTGAAAGTATCTGCCATAATTCCGATCCGATTTCCCTGATGCGACTTTCCGAACAGTCAAAATCTTTCGCTATTTCTTTGTATTTCTCGCGTTGTATAGTTCCCCGCAGTACCGCTGCTTGTAAATCGTCAAGGTGCTGACCTGTTTTCTCGAAAACTATGCGATCGGCGACATTTAACATTTCTTTAAGATTCATCTGGCAGGGAGATGCGAGAGTTTTGTGTATTGTAGCTTAGATTTCCGGCTTTTTAGTACATTTTCGTACAAAACTAGATAAGACAAAATGAAAGCAGGAGAAAATTGTCTGCAAAATAGAACATTTTTTGACTAGACAAAGTTTTAATTTATAAGGATAATTAGGAGAACTACAAAGCATAAATAAAGGTGTTTACCATGACAAGCTATGAGAGCGTAGCTAAGGCAGAACTCTTGTACTACCAAGGAAATGTAAATGCAAGAATGGGAAGGTTTCAGGATGCTTTATACCTCTACGATCAAGCTATAGCAGTCGATGGTAATAAGCCAATGTATTACAACAATCGTGCTGGCACTCTCAAGAGGTTAGGAAGATTGCAGGATGCAATCAAGCAATATGAAGAAATTATCCAGAAGTTTCCTGACTATGGAAAAGCTTTCCTTTCTATAGGCAGCACTAGCATTGAGACTGGTGACTATCAAGGAGCTATTTCTAGCTATCGTCGTTTTCTTTCTGCATACGAGAAGGGACAGTTCACCTTTAATCCGATAGTGGGAGGAATCAATCATAGTGTGTACGGTGATGACTTACTAGAAACTGCACTGCTTACATCAATCAATTACCTTTCTGAAGAACAACAAAGGCTTGCAATTCAAGCTTTTCAGGAAGCACATAACTGAATCGAGTTGACTGAAAGCTGTCTATCTCAAAAATACTGAAAGTGGTAATTATGTGTCAACCAATTAGTGAAATTTCTTACAGGCTGTGGTTACTTACAAACCTTGAAAATGAAGGAAAAGGAGGCGAACTTCTAGTCGATTCCTATACTTTTGATCCCAATTTATCTCAAGGAGATGTCGTTCATATCGAGAAATGGAGGGTAGGAGTTAGAACAGATGATACATTACAAAACCAATCTTTCTCTTTTGAAGCAAGAGTTATGGAAATAAAAAAGGAGGTTGTGCGGAATCACAGCTTCGTTGTTAATATCATTTTGGAGTCACATAATAGAGAAACCATATCTCAACTAAGAGAAGCCCTGAGAGATAACAATCCAGAGCAATTTCCACAAGGAGTCTAGCACGATCGCCCACCAAGCATATTCTATTAACCCTCGTGTTACCCAACCTCTTTTTCCACTCACACTCTGAGCGATTTCCACCATTTCAAAGGGCTATGGTTGCACTCTAGGCGTGAAGCGTAGCTATCCCATAGGGAATCGCCCCAGCAAAAGAAAGGCAGATCGCCATTAAAACACGAGTTTAAAGGCTAAAATAAATGTATGTAATCTTAAACAAGCGATATGCCTCTCAGCGAGCTTTTAGCCAGCGTCGATCAATTATCTCATCAAGATAAACTGCGACTCATTCACTTTCTCCTACTTGCAGTTGCCAAGGAACAAGGATGCAGCCTAGAATTGGCTGAAGATACTAATTCAGAAAATATACTTTTGAATCAACTAGCATCAACGAGTGCAGTTGTATGGTCTCCACAGGCCGATCGAGAATCAGTTCAAGCATTATCAGAACTTCTACTTGCCGCCCAAGAATCAGCTCATGCTTAATAGTCAGCGATTTCCATTTATAGAGCGAATTGATAGCCTTGGGCGATCGAGTATCATGCCATATTTGCCAATCACTCTCTCCAACGGCAGCAACTCCGTAGAAGTGATGGCATTGTTGGATACGGGTGCAAGTGTCAACGTTTTGCCTTATCAGATTGGTCTACAACTAGGGGCAACATGGGAACAGCAAACCGTTCCTATTCAATTGAGTGGGAATTTGGCTCACAGTGAGGCGCGGGGATTGGTGCTTTCGGCTACAGTTGCTCAGTTTTCGTCGCTCTTGCTGGCATTCGCTTGGACTCGTTCGACAGATGCACCTGTAATCCTTGGACACCTCAACTTTTTCTCGGAGTTTAATGTCTGTTTTTTTCGTCACGAGTTAGCTTTTGAGCTTTACCCAAGAGAAAAATGAATTGTTTAACCAATATGCGATCGCCCTTTCTTGTTTCTGATGACCGATCGCCTAAAATGAAAGAGCGATCGCCCTTTGTTTTTTCTGATGAGCGATCGCCCCATCACGCATCAAGAGCGATCGATGTCTGCAACCAAAAGCATCAACGTTAGTTTTAACTCACTGCAAATTCTGTGAACTGACGCATATAAGGTGGATGAAACCCAACCACAATGTCCGACTTCGGCACACCTATATTAACCAGCTCTTGCCCTAAATCGATTTCTGTTCCATTCTGCTGAATCCAGATTTTGTCATCCTTAATATCGAGATGTATAGGACAACCGTAAACTCGCTGTTTGTTATCCCAACCCACTCGAACAACTTGATAATGATTGTGTTCTGTGTCAAAAACAACTTGCACATCCACTTCTCCATAAGAAGGCTTGTAGGCAGCATATTTCGTGAGAATTTGTTTGATACAATCCCGATACTTTTCTATTTTTTCCATAAAACTATTACCTCTTCTTCTACGTCATAAACCAATAATTTTAACTGGTAATCTTCCACAACAGCGGTTGTAAATTCTCGCTTGAAGAAATCGTTATACGCCGTCAAAGGAATTGCCAAAAATAGCTGACGTTGGGGGTCTTTAAACTTGAGTGCTATACGGTAGTTGATAAATTGTCCAACCGCTAAATGAAAATCTGTTATCGGTGAAGTATTCAAAAAGCTCTTGATTTATACAGCAATTTTCTCGCCCTGCCGTTGGGCTGCCAGCAGACGTTCCGCCCCCAGATCGATTAACATATCAACTCCACCCACACTGATGGAAAGTGGGTCATCTGTAATCTGCCAACCGTCCTTTTGCAACGCAATCTTCACAACATCATGAAATTTATCCTTTGCTGACATAAAGCCCTGATGACAAACAATTATAATTATAGTGGCATTAATTGAGATGTGTGAGTGCAGTTCAAATTGTTGACTCACCAAATCAAACCTCGCGTGCGAGATCCCTCTCGTAAGGTTTGTCCAAGAGAGTGCGATCGCCCTTCACAGCAAATACTAAACAGTGCGATGATTGTACAGAGTGCGATGCTTGAGTTAAACAAAAGATCGATCGCCCTATGGACAAAGATTTCTGCTAAAGTATAGCGCGTACTTAAATCAAACAGCCTACACTTGTGGAAAGAATTCCACACGAGCCCTTAGTAGTTCGTGGGGGTCGTAATCGCAAGCGAAGATATTAAACGCAGCACGGCAACTTACCCCAGCGGCATCACGGGAATTTCTGTAGAATGTGCAGTAGGATTATCTGTAGCAGAGTTAGCAGAGACAATCCCTCATGGACAAGTTGGTGTGACCACAGTGGGTGAGGTTCGATCGTCCGATGGAGATGTCATCCGTACTTCTGGCCGAAGTCCAAATCATGCAACATTAACTGGCTTAACACCAGAACAAGCAAGTCTGCTGCTGACACCAACGATTCCTAATCCATCACAACAATCATCCTGAGTAAAGTAAAAATATGAAATATCCCAGAATCTTTGCAGACTTTCATAATGCGGATGAACAAGGTCGCCTTCGCCTAAATTGCGTTGGTACGATTGAAGATTTGAGTCGCCAAAATATTAAGTTGGAAGATGGCAAATTTTTAGCATTGTATAACGAAGAGTTAGAAGTCGATGGCGTAGTGCAATATTCAGAAGAGGAAAGTCTTTGGGTTGCAGTAATTGATTGGAAGCAAATTAGGCAGGTAGAGGATATGCTTGTTCAAGCAACAGTCTAGTGCGATCGCTAGCTAAATGCGGGTATCAAGTAAAAGTTTCATTCCAAAACTTCCCACAGTTCAGCGACAGGAGCAATTAAATCTCCTAATATTTCACCGCTTCCTTTCATTGCACCAAAGGTGGGGCGTTGAGCTTGGGTGGTCGCAGGATAAATAATCACTAATGCTTTTCCTTCATGGATGACGGTTAGAGGGGTTTTGGTACGTTCGACCTCTATAAGTAGAGTCTGGAGGGTTTGAGGTAATTCAGTCGTGGTAATTTGTGCCATTTGTTGACCTTTCACAATCTTATTCTATTTCTACTATGATAATGCGAGGATTAGACGGAAAGCGATGCTTGAGTGAAAAAAAAACGCTCGCCCCTCACACCAAATACCAAACACTGCGATGATTCTACGGAGTGCGATCGCACATAATCATCATCCCTAATTTGCGATCGACCTCCCGCATCAATTCTCAACAAAGCATCAGGCTGAAATTCGTTATCTGCGTCCAAGCGCACAGTAGCATTTTCGCCCAATTCCACCCCAGCCAACGTATAATTTGATTGTGTGGTTCGCCGTGACTTCTGAATCTTACCGATGATGCCACATAAAATATTTTTTTAATCTATTCAGTTAGCCATAAAAATTCAAGTAAACATAGCATCACGGGAGCGAGTTTTGTCGCATTAAACTCGCTCCTAAGCTGTTCTGCATTTAAACTACACAGTCAAAATTTGATAAAGTTCTTGTGGGGTGGGCGTCTCGCCCGCACAAAAAATGCAATTTAGATGTAGAACAGCTTAATATCAAATTTTAACTAAATCCGCCCCTTAAACCTTCTGCTTCTTCCTTCGCGTCCTTCGCGTCTTCGCGGTTCATTTCTAACACAAATACCCAATCCAAGCCGGCAAAACCTCCGGCGAACCGTACCACTTCCCCGGAGAACGAGGCGAATGCCAAACCCCCTCCAACACCAAATTTTCAGCCCCGTCCAAAACAGCAGCTTCCACCGGCGTAATTCCATCTCCCCAAGTTTCGCCCTTCCCCACAGTCAACTCATAACTTTTATAAGCCAGCCAAGTCCCAAAACCGCGCTTGCCAAAAACAGCCTTCCCAGCAGCGCACACGTAGCGCACCTGCGGGTGAAAAGCCCCCGGATAGTGAATTTTGACAAAATCTAGATTTTTGCGCGTCCAGCGCTCTTGAGAGACGTGCGGCGTGCCTAAAGTGATTAAAGTATTCACATAAGGGTGAGCTTCCCACAAACCCGCATCCTCAAGCACGTCGCCGTGAATCGTGTAAGGCTTTTCGCCCAAATAGATGCGAGAAATCCAGCCGCCGGCGGAATGACCGACGAGATTGATCTGCGGAACGCCGTATTGCTGTAACATTTGTTTGACCGTGCGATCGAGCTGTCGCAAAATTGGCACCATCGACCGCCCGCCAAAAGTCGGCAACCAATCTCCCTTGCCCAGAGGCACTGTTACTGTTGGGAAACCTCGATCGACCAGAGACTTTTCTAATTCCCGATAGTCGGAAGCAGCAGCAAAATATCCTGGTAAAATCACGGTTGGTAATGGCATCGTCAATTTTAGATTTTAGATTTTAGATTTTAGATTTTGCGGCCGGAGTGCTACGATCTGTTTTTCAAGTTCAAAGACACTTGCCGAAGCATCCTTTGGATTGCTAACATCTGCCACTCGTTAAACCTTTTGCTTAGGGAATATCTACTTCTATGGCTCGCGAGCCGATTCAAACATGGTATTTTACCCTAGTTGTCGTTCACTTAGAAGACCGTTTTCTACTGGTACAAGAGCGCAAGTACGAGCAGCAGTGGTATCTGCCAGCAGGGCGAGTGGAAAAAGGGGAGACTTTGCTCGAAGCTGCTATGCGTAATACCTTTGAGGAAGCGGGCATTTCCATCATCGTTGAGGGAATTCTCCGGGTAGAACACACAGTGATGCCTAGGGGCAATGTGCGCCTCCGAGTCATTTTTGTTGCTCGTCCAGAAGATAAGACGCCGCCCAAGAGCAAGCCGGATGAGCATACTTTGTGCGCTGGCTGGTATTCTCTCAAGGAATTAGACCAGTTGTCGTTGCGGGGAGAGGAAGTTCGGGAAATGTTTCAATATATGGCAAGCGGCGCTCCAATTTATCCCATCGACTTGCTCACCATCGAGGGAGCTCCTTTTAAAAATTACCGCTATCGCTGGTGAATCCATCGATTTTGGATTTGGGATTTTGGATTTTCGATTTGAGACTTCGGCGTGAGTGCGATCGCCCTTACGATTTTAGATTTACTTGCAGCGCAGTGAATCAGGGAGCAGGAACTTTAATTTACAATTTGTAGAATCGACCCTGACGCTAGTGTCGGGGGCTTGTACTCATTTTGGGGCGGGGCTACCGAGGGACTGCGGGCTGGGCTGACAGCCACTCGATCAGTTTTTTGATGGCGTAACCGAATTGGAAACGCCGATCCATCGAACTTGTCGATCGTGTTTAATAAATTTGGTTCAGTTTCGGGCCCATGAATTTTCATCAAGGTCGATCGGGCAACTGCGAGGGCGATCGTGCTAAAATTATACCTTTGAATTCCCAACATCTCCTCATTAAAACGAATTTACACTCAATCACAACCACAACAATATAAATTACCAATCCCCCAATCACTCAATCTCCCAATCCCCCAATCTAAAATCTAAAATCTAAAATCTAAAATTTAAATGACTGACTCTTCCTCCCTAGCCAACACCCTTTCCGAACCGCTGCGCCAGCCTTTTTGGTGGGCAGCCCTAGCTTCTGTGGGCCTTCACGGAGTCCTCGGAGCAACCGCCCCGACGCTCTCAAACATAATTTATGGTGGAAATTCCTCAAAAAATATCCCCGGTTCTGTCGGCTTAGTAGAACTAACTCCCGCAGAAGCCGGCCGCCTGCCACAAACCATACCACCGAAACCGTCTAATACGCGATTTACGCCATTTTCGATCGCACCAGTTCCCCTTCGGCCAGGGCCAAAGTTAGCCCCGCCCTTGCCCCCCGCACCAGATACCATCAACTTGCCCGCCATGCCGCCGGGGATGCCCCCTCCTGGATTCTTTTCGCCTCTGCCTCCTTCCCCTCTCCCGCCCTTCACCGCCCCAACAGCCCCACCACCTCCCAAAACTCCATCCCCAACAGTCAGAGCCCCCTCCCAGCCAATACCCACTTTCGTCCCACCCGTACCTCCCAGCGGTTTTCTTTTCCCGCCCTTACCTGGTAATTTCGATCCCAATATCCCGCAACCACCCTCGCTGCCAGAACCGCCCCAGCTTCCCGGCGGCGGCTCGGAAGATGAAGCAGAGGCGCTCAAAAAGATCATAGCCAGTAGAGGCGGACTCCCACTATTTCCAGACGGAGCTCCAGTCTTTACCCCGGAATTCCCAATTGGCAGGAATGTGGGACCCGATGGAGTACCAAAATTGACTCAAAAAGATCCCAATAAAAGGAATCTCATCGCAGAAACTCCCGAAGAAAGAATCAGGAGACAACAATTTGAAGAGGGACAGCGACAGCTAGGACAGTCCGGCCAACCGGGTTCAAACTCATCCACCGACACAGGGGCACAGCAAACTGCGTTTGTAACTAACTATCGTGCTTTGTTTGACAGATTCCAAAAGGCTTATCCTGACTTGGAAATGACAGCCCCGACTCCTGTGCCTGTCCCTTATCCCGTAGCAGCTTGTTCGCAAAAACTCCAAGGAAGAGCAGTTTTTGGAGCAGTTGTCAGCCCTCAAGGCTTGCTCAAGGCCGAGCCACAGCCGATCGTCCCCACGGGTTACGGTATTCTCGATAATGCGGCTAAAATTGCGATTATTAGCCCTTCTCTAACATTTGAAGCTGCCAGCACGCACAAGCTTTACCAACTGGCTGTCGAGTTTAAGTACGACGAAAAACTTTGTAGTGGCATTCCTGTCACCCCAACCAGGCCCAACCCACCAGGCCAGTCGCAGCCTGCGCCCGCCCAGACAGCGCCCAGACCACCAGGTCAGCCGCCCTCCCCCCCAGCGCCTACTGAAGTGAAACCGCAGTTTGAGAAGCCGCCGGCCCCCTCCACCAAACCGCAGCCAGGGGCCCAACCGTCGCCGCCCGCACCCAAGCCCGCGACTCAACCGTCGCCCTCGCCTGAACCGAAACCAGCGGCGGAACAGTCGCCTTCTCCTCAAGCGCAACCCGCCGAAGAGTCCCCGCAGCCCGAAGCTGCGCCATCTCCAGCCGCCGAAGTGTCTCCGCAGCCCCAAGTGTCGCCATCTCCGGCCCCGGAAGTGTCACCATCGCCGGAAGCTGCCCCATCTCCTGCCACCGAAGTGTCACCATCTCCGGCCCCGGAAGTATCGCCATCTCCGGCCCCGGAAGTGTCACCATCGCCGGAAGCTGCCCCATCTCCTGCCACTACCGAAAATTAATTGGGCATCGGTAATTGGCAATCGGTATTGTAAAACTTCATTAAGTTTCTCGTCAAAGATAGTCAGGAGTAGTATATGCTGACTGATCAGAAGGATTTGGACTGCCCAAGCAACCGCTTTCAACGCGGCATGAATTTACGAGCCACACCTATCACTCATCCAGCTAGCCGATTGGCAAACACATCCACAGAGGTTTGTACAAAACCGCAGATGGTTTGTTAATTAATGCGCTCCGTGAATGGGTATTACATGATCGTGGCAAAAGCACTCCCAAAAGCATTGAGCAATGGGATAGGGAGCTGCGTAGCTGGGCCAATGCGGGTCAATCCGCTCAAAGTAAAAGTGAAGGGGGAGGGGCCGAAGGCCTCCCATGTCATTTAATAGATGACTATACTTTTACCAGCTATGGGAATGGGTAATATCTGACATCTTGCAGCAATATCAATAAGAGGATTTTTCGTGGGGTCGGGCGGGTTTATAGATCCTATTTGCAAGCTTTAAGGCTGTTGGCGAACCCGCCCCTACGGCTAATTGAGAATGGTGCAAGATCTCAGTAATATCCAATATGCTTGCTTCACTGTTGTGAGTTAGTAGTTAGTAGGGTGCGTCAGCTTGAATATTTGTTGCTTCTCCAACTAATTTCAACTTGCTGACGCACCTTACTTTCTCCACTAAGAATCAAGTTGTTTTTCGTTTGCCAAACCCGGCTTTGGACGATTGAAATTTTGACTACAAAGCTTATTACCTATTCCCCTTAACCTCTCAATTGTATTCAACTTTATACATTTGAAATAAGTCACCACTTTGCTTTTTTACTACCTTAGCGCCAGCAGCTTTTATCATTTTTTCCCAATCTTCTATTGTCTCTAAAAATACTTCTCCGGCTCGATAAGTTTCCAAAATTGCCCAATCTTCTGCTAAAGGAGCATTGGGGTTGAGGACATCAAAAACAAAATGACCGCCCGGTTTTAATACCCGCTTTACTTCTCCCATGACAATACTCCAATAGTCTATGGGATAGTAACAGCTAAAGCCTGTAGCGAGGCATAAATCGAACTGAGCCTCCTCGTAATTTAATTGGTGAGCGGGGGCCCATTCTACACCTTTGAACAGCTTAGAATTGAGCTGAGGGCCGCGAGCGTTTAAGGCATCTCGCGCGGCGCTGCTGATTTCTTGACCGTAAAAATATGCTTCCCAATCCCGCCAAGGGTAGATGAGAAAGCTGACTCCGCAGCCAATGTCTAAACAGCGCTGATTTTTTTGAGGTTTGGCAATTTTCCAGAAGGGAGAAACTGTTTTTGCTTGGAGAGTTCCTGCAACTGATTCTAGGAAAATCGGCATTGCTTCGACTTCTTCGGGTAAGGCGAAAGCTTCTCCTCGGTATTCGCGATCGAATCGAGAAGCGACTTGCGACAGTAAGACTTGCCAGCTATCTGATTTTCCTTTAGCAAACCAAGTCTGCTCCTGACCCGCTACTGGGCGATCGGACTTTTTAGACATTCTTGAATTACCTTTTAGAAGCTTTGAGAGCTTTTGTAAAGTTTTGGCGGTAAGGCTTATTAAAAATTAACGCGGGCCAGAGCAGCGAGAGCTTCAGGCGATTTGTAAAACTTCGATCGAAGTTAGTGCGATTGAACCCATTCCAAAATTTCCAAATACCGCCACCGTAAGCGATCAGCAATGCCAAGCTAATTAACGTACTCATTTAAAAAACCCCTAAGCAATGGATAGGATTTTGGGTCAGCTAGTCAAAGCGCTACCCTTAATCTATCATTTATCAGACGCCAAAGCGCACCGATCCCCGTAATAATTCCACCTTCACAAAGAGACTTCAAAATCCCCGCTGGCGACAAACTTAAAAATAACACCCCCGAAATAGCTTTCACGGAGCAAGCAAGAAGGGACTTCTGGTAAAAGTCGATCGTTCTGAGGACTTATACCATTTTAGATGGAAGAATTTAAGAATTAAAGAATTGGGAATGACTGATGAGATAAGGGTTTAGAGCACGGGCCTACAGTTGCATTCTTTTTTTTTAACTGGTATCACCCAAGATCCCCTACAAATCCGAGCTCGACCGGGGGATTGGTGCGATGCCGCAAGTTCTAATTCGGTTGAAATCGGTTGCTGTTGGGGGACGGCCTGGCCGAACGGGATTTCACAGACGTGTCACTACTCGAAGATAATTAACTAAGAACTGATAGCTCGCGGCCGACGAATTACAGCAGGCAAACTTTTTCTAGCGGACAATAGCGGTAGAGAGCTTTCTAAGCAAGGAGGATTTTATGCGTGCAGTGCTGATGGCTGGGGGGTCGGGAACGAGGCTCAGACCCCTGACGTGCGATTTGCCCAAACCGATGGTGCCGATTCTGAATCGCCCGATCGCAGAACACATTATTAATTTGCTAAAAAGGCATCAGATTACGGAAATTATTGCGACGCTGCACTACCTTCCCGATGTCATGCGCGAATATTTTACTGACGGGGCAGAGTTTGGCGTTCAAATGACTTACGCTGTGGAGGAAGACCAACCGCTGGGTACGGCTGGTTGCGTCAAAAATATTGCTGAACTGCTCGATCGAACTTTTCTGGTCATCAGTGGCGACAGCATCACAGACTTCGACTTAACGGCAGCGATCAAATTTCACCGCAGCCAGCAATCCAAAGCCACGTTAATTTTAACTCGCGTTCCCAACCCGATGGAATTCGGGGTCGTGATTACCGAGGAAAATTACCGCATCAGTCGCTTTCTGGAAAAGCCTTCTAGCAGCGAAATTTTCTCCGATACTATCAATACCGGCATTTATATTTTAGAACCCGAAGTCTTGGATTACCTGCCGACACATCAGGAGTGCGACTTCTCCAAAGACTTGTTTCCCCTGCTACTGGAAAAAAACGAGCCGATGTACGGGTACATCGCCGAGGGTTACTGGTGCGATGTCGGCCAGCTAGATGTTTACCGGGAAGCTCAGTACGACGCGCTGCGGGGAAAGGTCAAACTGGATTTGAGCTACTACAACGAAGTTCGATCGGGACTTTGGGTAGGTCAGAATACTTTTATTGACGATAGCGCGATCGTCGAAGTACCGGTCATGATCGGCAACAATTGCCGAATTGGAGCCCGAGTTAAACTCGATGCAGGTACTGTGATCGGAGATAACGTGACAGTCGGGGCCGATGCCAACCTCAAACGTCCCATCGTCTGGAACGGAGCAATTGTCGGCGAAGACGCTCATCTGAGGGCCTGCGTGATTTGCCGGAGTACCCGCGTAGACAGGCGCGCTCACGTCCTAGAAGGTGCTGTCGTCGGTTCAATGTCCATCGTGGGAGAAGAAGCACAAGTGGGGCCAAGCGTGCGCGTCTGGCCGAGCAAAAATATTGAATCCGGCGCTCTGTTAAATCAAAATTTAATTTGGGGAGAACAAGCTAAGCGGAATTTGTTCGGTCAGCGTGGCGTTCAAGGACTGGCAAATGTGGATGTTACCCCGGAATTTGCAGTGAAATTGGGCGCGGCTTATGGCTCGACTTTGAAACCAGGGACTGCGGTATCGGTTTCTCGCGACCAGCGGAGCATTTCGCGGATGGTTTCGAGGTCTTTGATTGCGGGTTTGATGTCGGTGGGAATTAATGTGATCAATTTGGAATCGACGGCAATTCCGATCGCGCGCACGGTTTCGTCTACGATATCCATTGCCGGCGGCATTCACGTTCGCATTTCGCCCGATCGCTCCGACCACATTTTAATTGAATTCTTCGATATCAAAGGCATCAATATTACTAAAGGAGCTGAGAAAAAAATCGAGGGGGCTTATTTTAAGGAAGATTTGCGGCGGGCTCTAATTCCCGAAATTGGAGAGATGACGTACTTTAACCAAGCTCTTGATGTTTACAACCGCATTTTTGAGCGACAGATGAATGTTGAGGCAATACGCTACAGCAATTCTAAGGTGGTAATCGATTACGTTTACGCAGTTTCAGGAGCAATTCTGCCCCAAATGCTCGCCAAGTTCGGCTGCGATGCGGTGGTTCTCAATGCCAGTCTCAAGCAGACTTCTCTAAGCAACGGGGAACGGGAATATTTGCTCGACCAACTTGGCCGGGTGGTGAAAGCACTCAGCGCTAATTTTGGAGTGCAGGTATCGGCTAACGGCGAACAGCTCATTTTGGTAGATGAGTCTGGGATAGCGATTCGTGGGGAAATGCTGACGGCGTTGATGGTAAATTTGATGCTGACTTCTCATCCCAAAGGTACAGTAGTAGTGCCGGTGCATGCGTCTTCTGCGGTGGAGGCGATCGCCCGACGCTATCAAAGCAAGGTAATCCGCACGAAGGCGAACCCAACTGCTTTGATGGAAGCTGCTAACAGGAACCCGAATGTGGTTTTGGGCGGCAGCGGCCTTATGGGTTTTATTTTCCCGCAGTTGCATCCCGGATTTGACGGAATGTTCTGCATTGCTAAAGTGATAGAAATGATGACGATTCAGGAGCGATCGCTCGGACAGATCAAGGCGGAACTTCCCCGCATCACCCACCGCAGTTACAGCGTCCGCTGTCCTTGGACTATCAAGGGTTCGCTGATGCGACATTTAGTAGAAACTCATTCGCCCGATCGTTTAGAATTATTAGATGGAGTGAAGATTTTTAACTACAGCGACGACAATTGGGTATTAGTTTTACCCGATGCTAGTGAACCGACCGTTCATATCTTCGCCAACAGTGAGGATCGAGATTGGGTATCTGAAACGTTGAAGGAGTACCGCGCCCTCGTTCACGATTTTGTCAGTCAAGCCGAGGCTGCGGTTCTCCAAGATAAATTTGGTCACGTGTAATCGGGAATTGGGCATTGGCCAAACAGGGCATTGGCAATGGGGAATTGGTAATGCAAAAGTAAAAAAATAAAATGCGTTATTTTAATTTTTACCTTTTTACTTGAAAGTTCATGCCCAATTCCCAATCCCGAAGTCCCTGCGCGGGCCAATTCCCAATTCCCGATGCCCAATTCCCGATGCCCGATGCCCAATTCCCAATTCCCAATTCCCAATTACGCACAGAGAACAGGTCACTAACCCCACCCTAAAAGGGATGGGGCTTGAAAGAGGGAGCAACACCCGCTTCTTAATTCAAGACTAAAACAGTGTCTAGCCTGCGTCTTCAAGACAAACTGAGCCATCTGGGAGTGGTATCCCAACTGACGTTAAGAATACCTCCCTAGTTTTTAACCGCTCGGATGTGCCAGTGGCGAAGGGAAATACAAACCTAGAAATAGGACTTACCGTAAATGTTTGTTCCAGTCTTAGATAGCGAAAACAGACCCTTAATGCCGACAACTCCAAGCAGGGCAAAGCGTTGGATTAAGTCTGGCAAGGCGACACCATTTTGGAAAAAAGGAGTGTTTTGCGTTCGACTCAACATAGAACCATCCAACACGCACCGCCAACCAATTGCAGTTGGTATCGATCCCGGATCGAAGCGAGAAGCGTTTACGGTTAAATCCAAAGCGCATACTTATCTCAACATTCAAACCCATGCTGTTGATTGGGTGAAAGACCATGTTGAGATCAGGCGAAATATGCGGCGCGCCAGGCGTTTTCGCAACACGCCATGCCGCAAAAACCGAGCCAACCGACTGGTCAACAAATATCGACTGCCTCCATCAACTAAGGCGAGGTGGCAGTGGAAATTAAGGATAGCTAAATGGCTGACTTTGATGTTCCCAATATCAACTTTCGTTGTAGAAGATATCAAAGCCCGAACCTGGAAAAACGCACGCAAGTGGAATGTATCGTTTAGTCCGCTAGGAGTTGGCAAGCAATGGTTCTATGCAGAGCTTGAGAAAATCGCTCGTGTTGAAACTAAGACGGGCAATGATACTTATGAATTACGTCAATTGAGTGAACTCCTCAAGTCAAAGCAGAAGCTATCAAACAAATTTGAGGCACACTGCGTTGATTCTTGGGTGCTAGCTAACTGGTGCGTTGGGGGGCATTTTAAACCCGATAACACTGCATTGATAGAAGTAATTCCTCTTGAGTTTCACAGACGCCAGTTACACCGATTGCAACACGCTCCGGGTCACATCCGTTCGAGGTATGGCGGCACTTTGAGTGCGGGATTCAAACGCGGTTCAATCGTCAAACACCGAAAGTATGGGTTTTGCTACGTAGGTGGCTGGCAAGAGTCGCCTACGGAGAAAGACCCAACTCGGAAAACAATTAGTTTGCACAGCTTAGGTACTGGCAAACGGTTGTGTCAAAATGCGTTGTCTGCGGATTGTAAGTTTTTGTCTTACAACTCGTGGCGCATTGCAAATTAATTGTAAAGCCGTCCTAGAAGGACGGGGTTTCACACCCATTTTTCTGATGAATAGCTGCATTTTGATGGCGGAAATAATTCAACAACCGCAACTACGTTATACTCCTGACAATCAACTTCAAATCGCTGAGATGTTGGTGCAGTTTCCCGGCCCAAAACCCGAAGATCCACCCGAACATTTGAAAGTGATAGGATGGGGAAATTTTGCTCAAGAAATTCACGAGAAATATCACGAGGGCGATCGCGTGATTATTGAGGGACGGCTGAGCATGAATACGATCGAAAGAGATGGTATTAAAGAAAAGCGCGCTGAACTGACAGCTCAAAGGATTTACAGTGTCGGCGCCGATGCCATGAGTGCGGCTCCCCCAGCTAGAACCGCCCCGGAACCGGCTCAAATTCGCGACAGCGCCCCGGCTAATGTGCCGAGCAACGTAGTACCTTTAGGCTCGCACAAGCGCAGTTCTAACAGCGCTCCAGGCGGCGCTAACCGCACGTCTAGTTCGGATTGGAACTCGCATCAGTCTTCAAATTCTGAGTCCGATCGCCAGTCGGGTTCGTCTAACGAAGCTGACAATCCCGATTACGATCCGATTCCCTTTTAAAAATTAGGGTGCATCACTTTACAACTCGACTGTTGGATCGAAAGTGACGCACCTTAATTTAAGAGCGATCGCACTTCAGGAAAAAAAGGCGCTCCTCTTCGAGGGCTGCGCTAACGAATTTGGCTGAACTACGAGCTAAATTGCAAATTTTACAGCTTGATAGTCACAACTTTTTTCTTGCTTTTTTCGTCGCGCAGCACGACTGTATTGTAGGGTGATGTATCCGTCCCCAGCGGAATTGGCAGCTTAAAGCTGCTGCTCTTATGCTTAACTTCGCCTAAATCAATGCTTTTCGTTATATTGCCATCTGTTGCCAGATAAGCGCTAAGTTCGCCTTTATAATCTTCAATCAAAAAGTCTCTGAAGAAAAGGACTTCCCCAGGACCATCGACATCGATAGCAAGGATGACGGTACCGCTAAACGTTGCGCCTTTTTCTTCTTCATCAACCGTCGCCATTTTAATTTCCGAGGGGTCTTGACCGGACATATCTGGCATAAATTTTTTCTCCTGAGCAAAGCGCAATAATTAACAAGAAGCTTACCTGATGCTAGGGGCGATCGCAAAACTCTTAGGACGTATTTCTGCATCGGTCTTGCTTCTCTCTAAGGTTAGAGAAGCCCGCGATCGCGCATTATACCACCAATTATCTCAATTCTTGAATCAGTAAGGAATGAGAATTAAATAACTTCCACTCTTGAAAGTGGGATGGGCGTCCCGCCCGTCCAAAAAGGACGGGCGGGACGCCCATCCCACAATAACAATTAAAATTGTAAGTTATTTAATTCGCGATCCTAAGTACAGACCGTTACAATGCTCTCTCTAATACCCCCAAGTCTCGCAAACACCGCCTCGTTAATTCGATTCGATATTTAGCATCCTTACTGTTGAGTTTTTAAGTGATTGGGTAGAGAATTAAGCCTGATGTTTTTGATAATTTAAGAACGATCGCACTTCACTCAATAAAGGGCGATCGCCCTTAAAGATTATTCTTTCCAGTAACGGGTTAAAATCCGCATTACTTCGCCTGCGATCGGGGACGGTAAAGGCGGGCTCCATTCACCAACTTCTGCAAAACCCAAAACGTGCAGCAGATTTATGAGGCTTTCTACTCCTTTGGGAATCCCGCAAATCAACAATCGGATCGGTTGTTTGTCGGTGGGTGCATTGGGAATTTCTTCGCGAAGGAGTTCGGGAACTGACTTTGGCTGTGATATCATCAGAAAAATGGGTAGAAACCCCGTCCTTTTAGGACGGCTTTACAATTGAATGGGGGGGGGAGGATTAGTCCCCCGTTAAGCTTGCTACCGCCTTGGAACTACTAAATGCCGTGTACTTTTGTGCTGTACTTTCGTCGGGACAATTGCCGGCTGACACTCTTTGTCCTGTACGCATAGCAAGTGGCGGTAAGCCCGTGTGTATATATCCCTTCGCTACTGACTATTCGAGAGGTTACAGACTAGGGAAGCATCCAGTAACGTCGTTCGGTGTACCACCACCAGATAGTTCAGTTTGGGTTCTTGACCCGCAAGCTAGACACTGTTTTAGTCTCAGATTTAAAAGGTGGTGAGCCTTTCTCTTCTTTGCCCCATGCCTTTAGGCTGGGGTTGGTGACGAGTTTTAACTACAAAATAGTCGGATAGCGATCGCCCTTGAGTTTTCGAGGCAAAGGGGCGATCGCTTTTCCGTTTGGACATTCTGAGTATAGGTCATTTTCCCAAATTAGTCAACTGCCAACCTCAAATAATTTACCGTAGCGGTTAATTAAAGGATAGTGAAGGTTGCGGGATGGTAACATCAGCTTGCAAACTCCAGGCTATTAATTGAGCATCAACAGTGGTCATCCGTTGGAAATTGGCAGTTGTAATGGCCGAGCGTAATATCAGCAACAAAGAGTTGGCTGCTTTGGTGGGGATGCACCCAACTTCGTTTTCGAGACTCAAAACCCGCCGTCGCCTCACGAGAATTGACGAATCCACTCTCAATGCTCTGTGCAAAGCACTAAACTGCCAACCGGGCGATTTAATGGTGTATGAGGAGGAAAACTCCGATCGCACTTAAAAAACCGACTGCGGTTAGGAGTAGGGTTGACAGCGACGCACACTACACATTCGTGAAGCGAAGCTATCCCGTAGGGAATCGCACTATTTCCAGCGCAAAAACGCGAGCAAACTCAGCGACAAGGATCGATCGCACTCGATCGACCTCAATTCCGGGGATAAACTGCTCTAAACTGCCAACAGGTCGATCGGGAATCCCGCAAGGTACAATTTGCCCAAAACCTGCCAGATCCGGACAAACATTTAAAGCAAAACCGTGCATCGTAATCCAGCGGCTGACTTTAATGCCGATCGCACCTACCTTGCACCCATCCACCCAAACTCCAGTCATACCGGGAACCCGCGAACCCTTCAACCCCAAAACTTCCAGCACCCCCAGCAGCACTTCCTCCAACTGCCGCAAATACCAGTGCAAATCAGGCTGGTGACGGCGCAAATTTAAAATCGGATAGCCCACCAATTGGCCCGGACAGTGGTAAGTCACCTCGCCGCCCCGCTCAACTCGGTGCAGTTCCGCCCCAGTTTGGCTTGGGTCAAATTTCAGAAATTCCAACTTTGCTCCCATTCCCAAAGTGTAAACCGGCGGGTGTTCCAGCAAAATCAGGACATCTGGCAAATCTGGCTTGTCGCGGCGTTCTTGCACAAGTTTTTGCTGGATTTCCCAAGCTTGGGAGTAGGGAACTTGTCCCCAATCGAGGAGCAAGCAGGGTTGTGCATTTAACTGTTGAGGGATGAGAGGAGAAATCATGCAAAAAAGTCAATAGTGTTATTACGGAATATTGGCGCAGTTTAAATCAAGAATTGTCAACATATAATAAAAGATTTGGAAGATAAGTGTTTTCGAGAATACATAGTGCTACTGTATAAAATATACCGAAGTTACAGAAGGGAGGGAGCTCTATGAAGCTTGTTATCCAGGGTAAAAATATAGAAATCACCGATGCGATTCGCGAGTACGTCAATCAAAAGGTTGAAAAGGCAGTTAGCCATTTTCAAAATTTGACTACAGAAGTGGACATACATCTATCGGTGGCTCGTAACCCCAGGATCAATCCTAAGCAGACTGCTGAGGTGACAATTTATGCTAACGGCAGCGTTATTCGGGCTGAAGAAAGCACGGAAAGCCTGTATGCCAGCATCGATTTGGTTGCCGACAAGATAGCTCGTCAACTGCGGAAATTTAAGGAAAAACGCCACGACAACAAGACCCACAGTAGTGTTAAAACGGTTACGGCAGTTGAAGAACATCCTGTAGTAGCGGATCTAATTGGCGATCGAACTCCCGAACTTCCTGCTGAGGTGGTACGGACTAAGTATTTTGCTATGCCTCCAATGACTGTGCAACAAGCTTTGGAACAATTGCAGATTATCGATCACGATTTCTATATGTTCCGTAATGCGGAAACAGACGAAATTAACGTACTCTACGAACGCAAGACTCACGGTGGCTATGGAGTTATCCAACCCCGGCACAGCAACGGTAACGGTAATAGCAAAAATGGCAAAACTGCCGAAAGCGCTACATCTGAAAAATCGAGTGTTGCAAAAAGCTAGATAATTGCTGAGTGCTAATTGTTAATGGCTGCAAGCCGTTAGCAAAAAAGGACTAAAGTCCTTACTACGAACATGAAGTTCGTAGTGAGGACTTTAGTCCTTTCTTGGTTTTTTAAGATAATGGTTCGTAGTAATACCAATTTTTTATGAGGCCCCGTAGAATCCGATCCCCCCTAGCCCCCCTTAATAAGGGGAGTAGGGGGTGGGACAAGATTCCGATCAAAGTCAACCCCTACTCCCCAACAAGCAGGGGGATTTAGGGGGATCGAGATATGTGCAACTTCACATTAAATTGGTATAAGGACGTTGCTGATATTTCCTAGAGAAAACGGATGAACAATTATGCTATTGGAGTTAAGACAATTAAAGATTCAGCCGGGTCAGCAATTACTGGTTGAGGATGTTAACTGGCAACAATTTGAAAGTATTTTGGCGGAATTGGGAGAACGTCGTGCTTCCCGACTTTCCTATAGTAACGGACGGTTAGAAATTATGGTTCCTCTGCCCGAACATGAAAAAGCCAAGGAAATTATTGGCGACATGGTAAAAATTTTGTTGGAAACACGACAAATAGCATTTGAGTCGTTAGGTTCCACAACGTTGAAAAATGAACGCATGAGTCAGGCTGTCGAACCGGATACCTGTTTTTACATTCAAAATCAAGCAGCCGTTATAGGTAAAAATCGCCTCGATATGAGTGTTGATCCGCCCCCAGACTTAGCTATAGAAATTGATCTTACCTCTCGCACGCAGTTGGATAATTATCAAATTCTAGGAGTGCCGGAACTTTGGCGATACGCACGGCGAGGGCTACAAATCAACGTCTTGCAAGCCGAACAATATATTGAGTCTGATGTTAGTCCTACTTTCCCCAATATCCCCATTGTCGAACTGGTGAATCAGTACACTCAGCAGAGTCAAGTTGCTGGCAGAACCAGCGCTATTCAAGCTTTTAGAAATTGGGTAGGGGAAAATCTCTAGTCTCAGAACTTTCTTCCTCACTAAAAACCGTTAGTTCGCAGTCAGGAATTTAGTTTGTTCTTGTTTTTTAGACAAGGAGGCATGAGGACTTTCGCAGGGCGGTTTCATTTTCTTGTAGGGGCAAACCCCCCGTGGTTGCCCCGATGCCTGAAATTCCCCTGAAATCATCTGTGGCTGGGGGCGGGCACGGGGGCACCGCCCCTACAAAATCCTGGTTTTCCGTAGGGGCAATCCGACCCCTACTCCCCGTGGTTGCCCCGAAACAGCCCTGATTACTTTCGTCCTCACTACCAACAATATATTTAAGCAAATCCATCTAAATTTTGATGGTTTCTAAAGTTTTGAGTGCTTCGGCAACGTGTGCTTTGAAGTCTAACATGGAGTCAAAAATATGCTTGACAACGCCTTCTTTGTCAATGACATAAGTTACTCTACCGGGCATAATCCACAGGGTAGCTGGAACTCCGTATAATTGCCGCACTTTGTTGCCGGTATCGCTCAGCAGTGTAAAGGGTAGCTGATATTTGGTGGCAAATTGCTGGTGTGATTGTTGGGTATCTTCGCTAATTCCTATGACTTCTGCACCTGCGTCTTTGAAGACTTCGTAGCTATCTCGAAAAGCGCAAGCTTGAGTCGTGCATCCGGGTGTGTCGTCTTTGGGGTAAAAGTAGACTATGACGTTTTTTTTACCTTTAAAATCTTTGAGGCTGACTGATGTGCCAGTTTGAGATGGTAAGGTAAAATCGGGTGCGGTGTCTCCTACTTTGACGGTCATGTTTTTTTAACTTAGTAGAGCTGTTTGCGGGAAAATTTAACTTTTGTTATTGTACAGTTTTTTGTGACCAATAGTTCGCAGTTGCGATCGCCCGATTCGGCCGCCTCCCATTTTTGCTTTGTCGCAATCCTCAAAAAAACCTTTTTTACCAAATCTCGATGCAGCCGACGATTCGCAGTTACGCGGATTAATTGAAGAGGCTTTTTTGAACCGCACCTCCACGGGGATTAACGCAGATTCTTATTAACAATGGGATGGGCGGCGCTGAAGCGTTACTACTGAGATGCTGCACCATTCTCAATAAGCTTTTTATGAACAGGCAAGATGCCTGTTCCACAAGAAAATTCACTCTTTGTGGAACAGGCCGAAAAGCCTGTTAAGGGCCTGTTCTACAAGAAAATTCACTCTTTGTGGAACAGGCATCTTGCCTATTAAGGACCTGTTCCACAAGAAAATTCACTCTTTGTGGAACAGGCCGAAAAGCCTGTTAAGGGCCTGTTCCACAAGAAAATTCACTCTTTGTGGAACAGGCCGAAAAGCCTGTTAAGGGCCTGTTCCACAAGAAAATTCACTCTTTGTGGAACAGGCCGAAAAGCCTGTTCTTGAGAATTGTGCAAGATGTGAGTTACTACAAAGTTAATTGTTATCGGCCTTTGGTTAAATTTTTCAATTCCCGCCAGATTGGAGGAATTTGGCCGGAGTGTGTGCGGGGCTGGGTGAGGATTCCTTGAGTGGGACTGAAGAGCAATGATAGCACAAATAACCCCGATGCAACTAAAACTATTGCGGGCCCGGATGGCAAGTTATAGAAGTAGCTGAGATACATTCCGCTAATGCTGGAAATAACTCCGATTATTGCCCCTAAAATCATTACTTGGTGCAGGCGAGTGACTAGGAGATAGGCGGTACTTGCGGGTGTAATTAATAGGGACAAAACTAGCACTACGCCAACGGCTTTGAGGCTGGCAACTATTGTCAGGGCGATGAGTACCATCAGTCCGAAGTTGAGCAGGTTTACTGGCAAACCTGTTGCTTGCGCTCCTAATGGATCGAATGTGTAAAATAGCAGTTCTTTGTAAAAGAATACTACAACTAATAAGACTACGGCTACTATGACGGCTGTGTCGATCGCATCTTGGGGGGTAACGCCGAGGATGTTGCCGAACAGAAAGTGGTTGAGGTCGATTTTGTTGTCTTTTTGGACGATCGTAATTAGGGTGATGCCGAGGGCGAAGAATGCCGAAAATACGATGCCCATTGCGGCGTCTTCTTTGATTGTCGATCGAGCTTTGATCCAAGCTATGATTACTGTACTCAAAACTCCGGCAATGAACGCGCCGATAAAGATATTTCCTCCGAGGATAAATGCGATCGCCAATCCGGGCAAAACCGAGTGGCTGATGGCGTCTCCGAGCAAGGCCAGCCGCTGTACCATTAGGTAGCTGCCGACGATCGCGCAGACGATGCCGACGAGAATGGCAATTAGGAGCGATCGCTGCATGAATCCGTACTGCAACGGCTCAATTAAGGTTTGTAGCATAAAATTATAAAATCACACCTAACTAATGACTAACAACCAAACTAAACCGGTTTGATCTGAGATGTTGCACCATTCTCAATAAGCTTTTTAGGAACAGGCAAGATGCCTGTTCCACAAGAAAGAAAATTCACTCTTTGTGGAACAGGCTTTTCGGCCTGTTCTTGAGGCCTGTTCCACAAGAAAATTCACTCTTTGTGGAACAGGCCGGAAAGCCTGTTAAGCGAGAATAGTGCAAGATGTGAGTTGGATATGAGATTTATCGTTGCCCAATTCAAGATTATCAAAAAAACCGCGTTCAAGAGTGTAACTCCTAGATTAATGACCAAGAATTTCTTGATGGTACCCGCCACGTGATTTATCCGTGGAATCCCAAATCGAAAATCGAAAATCCTCAAGCCCCCGCATTTATCCGCGGGGTCAATCTAAAATCTAAAATCTAAAATCTAAAATCGATTGACTGCTGGCTAATTAAGCTGCTTGTCCGGCAAAGAACATTACTTGTCCGCCGTAGGCGCGGTAAAGGTTTTCTTTTGTTAGCACTTCTTGGCGGGAACCAGCGGCAATCAATTCTGTATTTAGCAAAATTAAATCGTCAAAATTCGTGATTGATTCGCCTAAGTCGTGGTTGACTACTAAGACAATTTTCCCGGCATTTGCTAGCTGGTGGAAGATGTCGAAAATGATATTTTGAGTTTTTTGGTCAACGCCGACGAACGGCTCGTCAAAGCAGAAAATAGCGGCTTCTTGGGCTAAAGCTCTAGCTAGAAATACTCGCTGTTGCTGTCCGCCGGAAAGTTGCCCGATCGGTCTGTCTTTGTAAGCACTCATGCCTACTCTTTCTAAGGCATCGGCGGCAGTGCGGCGGCTAGCTGCGGAGAAGCGGCGAAACCATCCGGCTTTTCTGACTCTTCCCATCATCACGACATCCCAAACGGTGGCGGGATAGTTCCAGTCAATTTGCGATCGCTGGGGCACGTAGGCTACTGTTTCGAGTCGATCGGCGATCGCTTCTTCGCCCCAGGTAACAGTGCCGCGATCGGCGGGAATTAAGCCCAACATTGCTTTAATCAGGGTGCTTTTGCCGGCACCGTTGGGGCCAATAATACCCGTCAGCCTTCCCGGTTTGACGGAAAGATTGATATCTCTGAGTGCCTCTACCGTGCGGTAGTTTACTGCTAAGTGCTTAACAGCGATAATTTCAGTGTCCGTAGCGCTGTCTTTGAGGTGGCAAACCATTTTAGACCAAGGATTCTCGTTGGGGAAGGCGGCGGTATTCATGGTGGTGAGTCTATCTCCTTTTTATTAAGTTTACTGTAAAAATGAAAAGAATATGAAATCATCGGTAAATAGGAATAATCTGGAACGCAGGAGAGGTAGATAATGCGACAGTGCAAGCTCGAAACCCCTCAAACCATAGGTTTTGTGGCGAAAATCTCAAGTCGGTTAAAACTGATATCTTCCACCCTTCTCAAGAACGGGCAAGATGCCCGTTCCACAAAGAGTGAGTTTTCTTGTGGGGTGGGCATCCTGCCCGCCCAGAACGGGCAAGATGCCTGTTCCACAAAGAGTGAGTTTTCTTGTGGGGTGGGCATCCTGCCCGCCCAGAACGGGCAAGATGCCTGTTCCACAAAGAGTGAGTTTTCTTGTGGGGTGGGCATCCTGCCCGCCCAGAACGGGCAAGATGCC
>NZ_JAUBTT010000037.1:0-37847 GCF_036705125.1 Microcoleus sp. B7-D4 | reverse complement strand
TTTTCTTGTGGGGTGGGCATCCTGCCCGCCCAGAACGGGCAAGATGCCCGTTCCACAAAGAATGAGTTTTCTTGTGGGGTGGGCATCCTGCCCGCCCAGAACGGGCAAGATGCCCGTTCCACAAAGAATGAGTTTTCTTGTGGAACAGGCATCTTGCCTGTTCCTAAGCAAGTAATTGAGAAGGGTGTCAGATGTGAATTAAAACCGACGGCAATTGTGAAGCAACTTGATAAAGGGGAGTTTAGCCGTGAGTCGGGGATTGAAACCTCCCGCCCTGGATTGAACAAGTCCAAGGTATTTTGGATTAGAACTATTGCTTGTGGCATTTTGACTGTGGGTTTATTTAGTTGCGCTCAAACCCAGACCAATAGCCTCTCTCCAGAGGCAGATGCTAAACCCAAAGTAGTTGCTACCAGCACAATTATTGAGGATTTGACCGATCGACTAGCGGGCGACGAAATTCAGTTAACAGGAATTTTGCAGCCGGGAACAGATCCTCACGTTTACGAACCCGTGCCAAAAGATTCTCAAGCTTTAGAAAAAGCTAACTTAATTTTGTATAACGGTTACAATTTGGAACCGGGATTAATTAGGATGATGAATGCCGCCGGAATTAAGGCGAGGAAATTAGCAGTGGGGGAAGTTGTCAAGCCTTTGCTACTGAATAAAGAAGGTAATACCGTACCCGATCCGCACGTTTGGGGAAATGTAGAAAATGTAGTTCAAATGGTGGAAGCGATTCGGGATGCGCTAATCGAACTGTCGCCGGAAGATCGGGAGAAGTTTACGCAGAATGCTGTGAAACTTACTGAAGAGTTAAAACGCTTGGATAGTTGGATCGAAAAACAGATTAAAACTATTCCAGAAAAGCAGCGCAAATTAGTCACAAGTCACGATGCTTTTCAATATTACAGCCGCGCATACGGATTGGGAGAGGCTAACAGTTTGATCGGGATTAGTACCGAGGAACAGCCGAGCGCTCAAACGGTGCAAAAGCTAGTAGAATCGGTGAAAGCTGCGGGAGTTCCTGCTATTTTTGCTGAGACTACAATTAACCCGCAACTGATTAGAACAGTGGCGGAGGAAGCGGGGGTGAAATTGGCGGCGCAGCAACTTTATTCGGATTCGATTGGGGCACCCGGAAGCGAGGGCGATTCTTATGTGAAAATGATGTCGGCTAATACTCGCGCCATCGTCGAAGCTTTGGGGGGGAAATACACGCCGTTTGAAGTTAGCAAGTAGCAAGTATGGTGCGTCAGAATAGTTTTATTTTCTGTGCGGATAGGGTGACAGCTAACTGATAGCCGTTTAAAACAAGAATGCAACTGTAGGTAATATCCAAACCCGATAGTCATCCTTGATTCCCAATCTAAAATCTAAAATCTAAAATCTAAAATGGTCTGACGCACCCTACAAGTTTCAGTTTACCTGCTTCGACAAAATTAAATTAAGCACGTTCAACTCGTTGGAACTTAAAAGATATTTATCTGTGAAAATCTTTTCTCTACTTTGCTCTAAACTGTAGCTTCTAAACACGATAAATGGAAAGTCTTGATACTTGTGCCCGATCGGCATTACACTGTCTATAGGGTAGATCGATCGCACATAAGCCGACAAAATATCCCGAAACCGCCTATCTTCCGGTTCTTCCAGCTTGCTGTCAGCAAAATACTCCTGCATTTCCTCCCCGCTAACGAAGGCAAACAGCGGTATGGCATAATAGCGATCGAACTGCTGACTCTGCTCTTCAAAATACTGAGTTTTCTCGACTTCGCTGTTGAGAAATTGCAAAAGCTCGATCGCACCTCCTCTTATAGCCGATATTACATTCTCCGGGGACGAATCGCTATCCCTAATTAGACGCATTTTGTGCAGCAACTTCTTCTCTAGACATTCCTTAATTTCTCGATGCAGCGACATCTGGTATGTTTCTACCAAAGTGCGATCGGCTAGAGGTACGATCAACAAACTACCGCAAACATGACCGAGTTCTAAATTATCATAGCTCAACAAACCATCCAGCGGATTACACTTCTCCAAAAACTTACGATTAAAATCGTCCCGCATTTCGAGGTAAGAATCGCCCTTTTGACGAGACTTATCAGAATTTTTCAAAACATAATCCCCGCGACTCAAAAGCTGTTCCAGGCTCGTATAAACCTCCTTAAACAACATATTTCCTCGCTGGCTCTCGCTCTTTAATGTCTTAATTAGAGCCGCCATTTTGCTGCTAAAAGTATCCCCGACTGCGGAAACCGACTTACCGCCGATGGGAATCATCAAAAACTTTTCCCTACCCAAATATCCATATCCCACAATCCGCGTCATCACCGCAGTCTTCAGAATTAGCAGTAAATTCAACAAACTCAACTTGCTTTCTTGTAAAGAAAGTTCCGCATCATCAGCGTAATAAACTGCTGTATCAGACAGATAAAAAACCAATTCTTTGTCTTCACCATCAAGGGTTTTACCGTTATCATATTCTCCGCGTCCCCGATAAATCACCTGTATGATTTCCATCAGATTTTTCTCAATTTGGAAGCGGGGAATATCCACTAAAATATGCTTAGTTTTTGGGAAAGAAAGTCCACGACTTCCCGATGCAGTCATAAAGATTACTTTAGCTGTATTTTTGTATTTCTGTATTTTTTCTTTCTCCTCTTCCGAGATATTCGCGTGGACTTCCAGATAATCGGTATAGCGATTAAATTCTCGCTCATTTTGGATTTTATCAATCAACTCCGCCAATCTTCGCTTATCCTGAATGTAGACGATAATTTGTTCAACTCCCGGTATTGCTAACCGCTGATTGATATCCTCAATTATTTGAGACTGTACCCGTTTTACCAAATCATAATTTAGTTTTAAAGAAATATCTTCAGTGAATTTAACAGCTTCTACAAACACCTTGTAAGTTATCTCTAAACTGCTAGCCGGATAGGAATTCGTATTGATAAGTTTAGCAGCTAATCGTTTAAATTCAAAAGGAATAACTTGTAAAGGCGGGATTTCCTCAGAAGTTTTTGGGAGCTTTTTGAAATATATTTTATCCGGTTCCGGCGAGGTATCATCGAGGTGTTGTTTAATCACATCCGGGTCAACAATCGAAGCATCGGCTACAATAATTTTAGTATTAAAACCGTGTTTTGGGTTGTGCAAGTCATATTTGTTAAGCAGCCTACCAATTCCATGCAAAAACTCAACGCCGCCGTCGTCTCCAGTAATTTCATCGATCATAATGAAAATGTGTTTGATGCGGCTGGAGATTTCTTGCATTTTAGGAGAAATGACTGCTTTTTCCCCCTTGTTGTAAGCATCTTGAAATATTTTCTCTAAATGCTGGAGAGTATTTTTTCCGGTTTCTGTCACCTTTAAAGACTGAATGGAAACGGTAGCCACGATATTGTTCGATGTTTTACGATTGATGAGCGAATATATTCCCTCACAAACGCTATTTAGCACTCCATGCTTTTTGCCTATCCTAGGTTTGATTACTGTTTCTCCCTTCCTTTCAAGTTGCGGCTGGTGATATTCCTTCCGCTGCATTTCGGCCCTGTTGTTGATGAAGTGGACACTTTTTTGTTGAAAATTTTCGTGATGATTATTTGCGACGTAGTTGACGGTACATTGTCCAAAATTGCTGTCTATAGTATCGGAACTTGAGTTAATGCAAAATAAGCGATTGTCGCACAGCAAACCAGTCTTTTTGTCTCGAAATTTATCGATGATATCTAAGTTGACTTGCTTGCGGGGACTGACGTAAAAAAACAAGAAACCGTCGTTTATATGGGTTTTGAGGAAATCTGCGATCGCCGTTGTTTTCCCAATTCCCGGATTCCCCGTCAAAAAGATATAAGTTTCATCAGATTGCAGTGCTTTGACAATCAATTGAGCGTGAGCATTTCTCAGATGTAATCCGCGATCGATTTGCAAATCATCGGCCAGTTTATCTGATATAATATCTATGGAATTAACAAAATTATCGATCCGCTCTGTATTACGTACAGGTGTAGAACTTTTGCCAATCGTCAACAAATCGCTGACAAACTTTTTGCCATTTTGAAAACTGCGAGCTGCGTTGAGTTGAATCGTATCTAAAACATCGCCGCGAGCATCGTTAATCTCTTTATTTTTCGCTTCCTGCTGGTAGATTTTGGCACAATTCGCCAAGATGTCAATTTTATCACTGCGGAGGGAAATTGCGCTAATTGTGCGATCGCTATAACCGACAACATTCAACAACACCTCAGCACCATCAGGAATCATACCAGTCGTTTGCAGAAAACCGTAGAAGCTGTGAGCGTAGCTACCAGCCTGAATCAACTTAGCGCTTTCCTTATCCTTATACTTAAAAGCCGTAAAATAGCGGTTTAAACCCTCCGAAAAGTCAATACCTAAAGTGCTAGTATCGATTCGCAGATTAGAAAAAACACTTTTCGATCGCAAATAGCTAATTTCTCTGAGCAAAGACTTCCGCATCACCTCTATTTCGTTGAGATTCTCGACTTTTTCCGAAGTCAACGGAGGAGTAAACACAGATAAATCAACGCACAGAATTCTAAAATCCTTACCATTTTGCAACAAAATCAGGGTATCAGCTTGCAAAAACTCGCCTTTTTTCTTGTAGCGGCGGATGTAGGAGTTAATCTCATCGTCTGAGAAATTTGGTGGTGCTGTTTCAAACTGAGATAATACCTTCTTAAACGCTTTAAAAACTTCTGTCTCATCGTCATTCTGGGTTCTAATACTGTTAGCACAACTCAAACTGCACTGAAAATACAAGATTTGCGATAACCTTAAAGTCCAGCCCGTAGATGTGAGGTACTCCCGGAAGAAATTCAACCCACCAATAAAGCCTTTTTGGACAAAAAATAGACTCCACTTCTCAACAATTTTAGCATCCAAACTACCGAGGAGATTAGCTTCCCTAGTTATTTCCGCCATCATCTTTGGCAATTCTAGTTTCTGTAAATCGAGACGGTAGGAATCTCCGAAATTGTGAGCTATATTTTCACGCTGAATATACGCCAGAATCCCTATATTAAATCCCACCTCAAACAGCCGTCCCAAATCTTCACCAATCATGATTAATACCTCCCTCATCCACATTCAAGACTTCTCTTACCTTATTCAAAAATGCCAGGGAATTAAAATCCGCACTACCGCCAGCATGACTAAATACAGACAAAGCACCCACCGATTCATCGCCAATAATTCGCTCGTAGGGGTCAAGTTTTAAACTAATATTGTGACGAGCTTCATACCGAGAAAAGTGGAATATTGTTAGATAATGTAGCAAATTATTTTTGATTACACCATCATAAATCAAACCTTCACGAATATCTTGATCGTCTAGGATACCTTGATAGATATTCAACAGAGTCGAGTAGGAAATGACACCGTTATAAAAGTTTTTTTCCTCCCTGACTCTAATTCCGTTAAACAAGTTGAAAAACATCACAGCTTGCTGACTGGTATCTGCAAACAAGCTTTCAAGCTCCATTGCATCCTGAATGTAAAAGGATTTTCCCCTATCGCCTAGGAAACTGCGGACATAGTATTTATCAAAGAATATCGGATAAATTTTGATATCCCGCCTCTCTCCCTTCAAAGTTCGGAGCAATTTTTTTGACATGAAAGACAATTCCTCATCTTCCTCAGTCTGAGTAATATGCAGCGTACTCATGTAAGGTGCTTGCGAAATATATGCGAAATTCCGATATCCTTGCTGATAAAGCTGACTCATTGAATCTTCAAGGATTAACGGCTCAGAATAAAGACGGCTGACACTGTAATTCTCGGAAAGTGTTTTCAGCATTTCGACTTGAATTGTACTGTCATCTAGACGATTGATTCCGACAATTTCTCCGATTAAGCAGGCTTGTCTTTGGAAGCGGTTTTGATTGCTTCTTTTCGCATCACTATCCCGGCTGGAAACGACAATAATTGCCAATTTATCCAACTCAGGGGCTAGCTGTACATTATCATCGAATCGAAACTTTTTAGGAAGGATTGAATACAGGGAACTCAAACCGTTACGAATTGTGTAACCATTGGGCGTTTTTCTAATCCGAAATCCTTGAGAAGTTGAGCGTTGTTTTTCACTCAAAATATGAGACAATGTTTTAGAAAGGTTAGCCATAAACACTTCTGACGGCGAAGGGTGATTGTGGTCGCCTTCGTGGAGCCTCACCATCGGAATAAACAAGTTGTCCGCAGCACTTTCGAGCAATATCCTCAGACAGATATAGGACAGCAGCAACATGGTAAACTTATACACAAAAATTGCTGCAGGTTGTAAACCTTTATCGCCGCAGTCTAGTCGTCTATCGTCATAGGGAAACACAACTAATTTGGTCTGAAAATGTTTTTCGTAGATTTCTCTAGAGCGAGGGGCTTTAGGTGCAGAAAGTACAGGCAAAACATCGACACCTTTGATATTGTATTCCATGCTAAAATTTTGGCGTTCATCAGTTGGGAAATACCGGACATCTTCGATGCTGATATTGACGGGTAGCTGACAAATAGATTTTTCATCGACACTAGGTTCTTTGACGGTAATATAATGAAGCGTTTGCTTGTAATTTCGCTCCATAATGTCATTAAAAAATTTACCATTCGTCAAAATATTGTCAATATCTTCTACCAGACCTATTTTGAGGTTTACGTGTCGCGTTTCTGTGCGGGTTGGTAAAATTGTTTGACGCTCCAGAAAGCCTTTTAGCATTCTTCTCAGATGCGTAATTTTGTGTTTTATGTTAAACTGATTAAGCCCTTTAATAAAGTTGCGAAAAAGCTCTTTTTTTTGCTCATCGTTAGAACCTTGCAAAACGGGCAAGACTCTTTGTTCAAATAGGGATCTAGGCTGATGATTTAGTTCCGATTCCGGGTCGTAATTTTGTGCTAGTGGGTCATTGCGGGAAGCCAGCACAAAATAGTAGAGCAATGCTATTTTTAACAGTTTGCGGACGAAGGTTTCGGGATTAGAATCCTCATCAAATTCTGCTTGATGTTCTTCACTGTCGGGATTTAGCAGGTTCAGATAATACTCAAATACATCTTTTCCACCGCGCGCTTGAACTGAGTTATCAAATTTGATTTTGAGGCCAAAGATAAACTTACGCTCGTTACGATAATTGTCCGTACTTTCTCCCAAGTAACCTGATACAATAGGAATAATTGGCAGTGTATCTAAAAATTCCGAACGGGCAAATATCTCGCGATAATTAACTCGAACACCAGCATAATTAACTTCGTACTCGCCATCGGATTTAGTTGGGTCGTTGATGTATTCTTCTATCAATCTGAGGCGGCGAATTAAGTCTTCTAAATAGATGATGCCTACAGTATCTGTGCTGCTTGCGCGGATGTGTTCGAGCAGATACTCTAAGTAAGTAATCTTAGCTTCTTTTTGAATTTTGCCGAGAGTTTCTTTGTCTACCAGTCGGATTAATTTGTGAAAATCCGATTCAGGATTTTTAACCATCTCATCAAGACGGTGGTTAAGGTCTTCTTTCTCACTGCTAGTCTCGGCATTTTCATTGATATAGTTTTGCAAACCCTGCTTGAGTTCTTGTTCAAAAATATCTGTATTTCGGACGGTAACGGTCAATTTATGCAATTTTAAAGCTGCATGGCTTCCAGTACCTCGGCTTTCCAAAGTTAGCCTTTCTTTTTCTAAAGAAGGGTGGCGGGTGCCAAAATCGTATTTAAAGCCTAACTCTTGGCCGCTTCCCCGAAAAGAGGGTGAGTCTAATGGACTAATCAAACTAGCGACAAACCTTTCAATAGAAGTATTTTGTGGCAGTTTAAATTCTAATTGCTGCCGCAAACACTGTTGAATCTGTCTAACTTGACTGCCAAAACGCTCCTCAATTTCCGGCGGTAAGTTAACAGTAGCAGAATGTGCTTGACGTTCCCCAGAACCCAGGGGTTGCCGCACTCGCTTGTTGGCAACATCCGCAGCAATGGTGTCAATATCAATTAGCAAGCGGCTGTTGTCTTCTGATACGCTAAACGGGTTTTTAGATTGCAAAACTTCTAAAATCTTGTCCAGCAAATCGCCATAGTCCACTGGAACTAAATCGCTGTCATCCAATCTTAAGAGGTTCACCCTGTTAACTCCTTCAAAAAGCTTGAATCCACTCTTTCACATCGTACTCAGTCCAAACCCCATTTACCCAATAAGGATCGGCTTCCACCAATTGTCGCACAGCCGCCTCATCTTCGGCTTCGTAAATTGCAAAAACTTTTGTTAAATCTTTCGTGGGCCCGATCGTACTTAATACACCCGATTCCTTCTGCTTAGCCAATCCGGCTAAATGAGCGTCTCGAAACGGCTCGCGTTTTTCGAGAACGTCTTCGCAGTAACTTCCCCACATCACATATTTTGTCACGGTTTTGAGCCTTAGATGAATTTGTTTAAAAGTTATTGTACAATAAGAGTAAGAGGTTTTAACTAAAATTTTAAGAAGAAGATTAATGAACCGCAGAGAGCGCAGAGGGCGCAGAGGAAGAGGGGAAAGAGAGATGAGTGTTAGATAGGAGAAGATGGCTATGACTTTATTAGACATTCGTTTGTTGACGGTTGAAGAATATCACCGAATGGCAGAAATTGGTATTTTTGAGGAAGACGAACGAGTAGAATTATTGGCAGGACAGATAGTAAAGATGGCTGCAAAAGGAACAGCACACAGTGCAGCGGTGACACGCACAGAGAAGTTACTGGAAAACCGTTTGGGAGAGCGAGTTTTGGTGCGGCTGCAAGATCCTGTTCGGTTAAATGATTTCTCGGAACCTGAACCCGATCTTGCTGTGGTCGTACCCGATCCGCTTTACTATGAAGACCACCATCCAACTCCGTCTGAAATTTATCTGATTATTGAAGTTGCTGATAGAACCCTGAGAACAGATTTGGGGATAAAAGCGACTATTTATGCTCAGTCAGGAATTGCTGATTATTGGGTTTTGGATGTTAATAATCGGCAACTTCACGTATTTAGAGAACCGAGTCAGGATGGCTATCAGAGTATAGTAGTTCTTGAGGATGATGCGAGTATTTCTCCTTTGCAATTTCCTGATTTTTATTTTATGGTTGGGGAGATGTTGCGGCCGTTGGTGTCAATTTAATTAACGTTAAAAATTGAGCCCTGCAGGGGTTGAAACCCCCGCATCAAAGCTGAAGTCCTCGCTATGAAGACTGAAGAGTTCATTAGTTACCAATTATGCACTTGAGACGGTTTTATTGCAAGAATTTGAGCTTCTTCGCTTTGCTCAAAATGGCAAATTTACCTTGTTATCTCTAAATCTTATTAGTCCTCTTGAGAGGACTTTAGCTTTGAGCCAGGGAATTCATTCCCTGGCGGTTTCCATTGCTGAGTAGCGGCCTCTTTAGCTTCTCAAACTAACGCCGAATTTCTCAACTAAAACATCGCGCACTTTTTGTTGTGCCGGTTCGACATCGGTTTCGCTCAAAGTTCGATCGCCCGCGCGGTAAACTAACCGAAAAGCCAAACTCCGCTGTCCCGCCGGCACGTTGTCGCCCCGATATTCGTCGAACAATTCCACGGAATCCAGCAAACTACCCGCCGCCTTTTTCATCGCACTCTGCATCTCAACAACCGGAACTTCAATCGGTGCGAAAAACGCAATGTCTCGGTCTGAAGCGGGGAAACTCGAATAACCCGCGAATTTGCGAGTTAAGTTGTTCGATCGCCCTAATTCACCCAACAGCACCGCTAAATCTAATTGAAACACGTAAACCTGCTCAGGCAAATCCTTTTCTTGCTGCAATTGCGGGTGCAACTGTGCGAAAATTCCTAAATGTTTCCCGTTTAACGATAACGCAGCGGTGCGGCCAGGATGCAGCCTTGTGGGGCGGGCATCTTGCCCGCCACTAATAGGATAAACATCCTGTTTACCATCATCTTGTCGATATTCCACCGACAAACCCAACTCTTGAAATGCGCTTTCCAAAATACCTTTTGCCTCAAACCAAGTCAAAGGTCGATCGCGCCCTCCCTGCTGCCATTTCCACACAGTCGGATCGCCGCCGATAATCCCCGCAACTGCATCCGCTTCCTTCATTGTGGGGAGTAGGGGTTGGGCATCCTGCCCGCCCTCTTCCTTCCAGAAAATGCGGCCGACTTCAAAACCGTTTAGCGCCCCATTTCCCTGTTCCAAATTGTACTGGAAAGCATCAATCAAACCCGACAGCATTTCAGTCCGCAAAGCCGAATACTCCACAAACAGCGGATTCGCCAGCACCACCTGATTGTCTCCCTCAGTTTTCACCAAAGAATAGTGCATCAACTCCGTCAAACCGGCAGCCCGAAAAGCCGATCGCACATTCCGAATTGCCGCGTATTCCGCCGACAGATAACCGGGTTCCGTTTTGCTGGGCAAAGTATCGCAGAAATTGTCATAACCGTGGAGTCTGGCAACTTCTTCAATTAAGTCAATTTCCCTTTCTAAATCGCGGTAACGGTAAGGAGGAACAGTTATTGCAAACACCCGTTCTTTTTCCGTTGCAACAACTTCGCAGCCCAAAGCTGTCAGAATATTTTTCACCTCTTCCGGTTCCAAATATTTAGAACCGCCCGTTTGTCCTCTTTTCAACTGCCCCAAAACCAGATTTACTCGGTCTAAACGCAATTCGAGCGATCGCGAAAAACTCAAATCCTCGCCGGAACTCGCCGTTTTCTGCACCGTCGCAGTGCCTCCAGCCAACTCCAAAATTAGGGCAACAGCGCGGTTGCAAGCCGTCGCCAATGCCGCCTGATTCACCCCCCGTTCGTAGCGGATCGATGCCTCGCTCCGCAGGCCTTGAGCGCGCGCAGAACGGCGAATCGTTGCCTGGTCAAAAATCGCGGCTTCCAAGACTAAATTGTGCGTTCCTTCGTGAACTTCCGTATCTTCGCCGCCCATTACCCCAGCTAAGGCAACGGGTTTGTCGCTAGCAGTAATTAACAGATTTTGAGCTTGCAAATTGCGGTTTTGTCCGTCCAAAGTTTTGAAGGATTCGCCTGTTTTGGCAAAGCGGACGCCGATGCTGATATCTTGAGTACCTGTGAAAGATTGCAGGCGATCGCGATCGAAAGCGTGCAGCGGTTGTCCCCATTCCAGCAAAATGTAATTAGTTACGTCAACTACATTATTAATTGGCCGCACTCCCGCCGCCTGCAACCGCTGCTGCAACCAAGCTGGAGAAGCAGCAATTTTCACACCTTCAATTGCCGTGCCGATGTAAATCGGGCATCCTTGCGCGTGGGATATTTCTACTGCCAAACCAGGACTTTCTTTGCCCTCAATCACCACACCATTCGCTTCGGGAATTCTCAAACTCGCCCCAGTCAGCGCCGCCACTTCCCGCGCTACACCCACCATGCTCAAAGCGTCAGCACGGTTGGCAGTTGCTGTCAAGTCTAAAATTACGTCATCTAAACCCAAAAGCGGGCGAATATCGCTGCCCAATTCGGGATTTTCTAACTCGAAAATGTGAATGCCCGCTGACTCTTTCGCCAGTCCCAATTCTGCCAGAGAGCAAATCATTCCTTCGGAAGGAACGCCGCGCAATTTAGCAGGTTTAATCTTTAAATCAATAGTCGGGAGAAAAGTTCCTACAACAGCGACAGGCACGTAGATGTCTGCCCTAGCGTTGGGTGCGCCGCAAACAATATTCAGAGCTTCTGAAGAGCCGACATCCACTTGACAAACTCTCAATTTGTCTGCATTCGGATGCTGTTCGCAGGCGATGATTTTGCCCAAAACTACGCCGCTTGCCCAAGGGCGGCGGTCTTCGATTTCTTCAACTTCAAAGCCTGCCATTGTCAGGGTTTCGGCTAATTCTTCCGGCGATATCGCCACATCCACCAATTCCCGGAGCCAGTTTAGAGAAATACGCATAATTTAGTCAGTAGTCAGTAGTTAGTTGTCAGTAGTTAGTTGTCCGTTGTCCGCCCCGGCGAACTTCGACTGTGTAGCCTCAGCATAAATTATCGGACACTCATACCACATTAGTTTATTTTTGTCAACACATTTTTGTGATTGACGCAAAAACGAGCGATGAGTCCAAAGGTCACTAATTGGTGACAAATTAGTAACATTCTCAAAATAGAATGAGGTATGCTAGAAGTATCTGACAGGACAAAGAGCATCTAAATTTAGCTCAATAGCTTTCATCTCCGCACTCTATCCGATCGAGGATGAGTGGCGGGATAAAAGCCCGCCCATCAAGGGGGTTCGAGGCCCCGTAGATGGACAATTATTTTTTATTTCAAGACTAACTTTCAAGCATGGTATAATTATGGCATGATTACAGCATATAAATACAAATTACGTCCTAACTCATGGCAAGCCAATCAATTTGATGAGTGGCTTAATTTGTTGCGGATGCAGTATAACTATAGGCTGTCAGAGCGTTTTAACTGGTATGAGTCCACTCGTTGCCCTCTCGATTCATGCTCTCTGGTATCATGCAGTATTGCTCCCATACTCGAACAGCCAGATTATTACTGGCAAAAGCGAGACTTACTCAATACCAAAAAGCTATTTCCTGAGTACAGACAGATTCATTCTCAGGTATTGCAGAATTGTGTTGAGAAAGTTAAAAAAGCTTTTGATCGATATATCAAGGCTGACAAAACTGGTCAGCGTTCTGGCAAGCCAAGATTTAAAGGGAAAGGTAGATATCACAGTTTCACCTATAGCCAGATGAAACAGGACTGCATCAAAGGTAATCGCATCACTTTACCGAAAATTGGTGACGTGAAGATTATCTTGCACCGTCCTATTCCCGATGGATTTAAAATCAAAACTGTTCAGATTGTCAAAGCTGCGGATGGTTACTATGTCACCTTGACTTTACAAGATGTCACCGTGCCAACCCTACGCTATGATATCAATCTCGATCGTGCAGTTGGTATTGATATGGGACTCAAGGATTTCTTGATAACCAGTGATGCTGATACTGTAACCATTCCTCAGTTTGCTAGAAAAGCCCAAAAGGATAAAAAACTGCGAAATAAATCTGTCTCTCGCAAAAAGAAAGGCAGTAATCGCAGACGAAAAGCTGTTAAACGTCTTGCTAAACATCATCAAAAAGTGGCAAGGCAACGCAGAGACTTTCATTGCAAGACTGCAAAGCGATTACTAGACAAATACGACCTAATTGGCTTTGAAGATTTGAATGTCAAAAGTTTGGCTAGAACTAGGATGGCAAAGTCAATCCTAGATGCTGGTTGGAGTGAATTCCTATCTATTCTGGTTTGTAAGGCTGAAAGTGCTGGCAAATTGGCTATAGCTGTGAATCCAAATGGCACTACCCAAAATTGTTCTAGTTGTGGTACTCGCATCCCTAAAACTATTGCCGACAGATGGCATAGTTGCCATGTCTGCGGTCTTGAACTAGATAGGGATGTGAATGCTGCAATTAATGTCAAGAATATTGCTGTCGGGCGGACAGTGATTAAAGCTCAGCGTGCTTCCGATGCAGATGCAGGATTAGCTGAGAAGCCCACCCTATACTCGTCCGCGAGTTAGGGTTGGGAGTCGTCACCAAGTCTTTAAACTATCTTCAAGGATAATCTACCGAAAAAACTCACAGCAGCGAGATAATCAAAATAGGGAAAAGATATCGGCCTAATAGACTTAGGTGCAATTCCAATTCGCAACCGGACGCACGGCCCGCCGGCAAATGATAGATCAGTATTTCTACCAGAAGCAGGAACAGGCAATTTGTGCGTCGATCGACGCTGACAAGATCAGAACAACATAGGCAAACTCAATCAACATGAGCTACTGCGTAAATCCGGGCTGTCCACATCCTCAAAACCCTGCTGACTCTATTCTCCAATGTCAGACGTGCGGTGCGCGGTTATTGCTGCGCGCTCGCTACCGAGTCATTGAACCGTTAGGACAAGGAGGTTTTGGAGCTACATTTCTGGCAAAAGACATCTCATTGCCCGGTCAACCGAGTTGCGTGGTCAAGCAACTGCGACCCAGTAGTTCGTCGCCGCGAGTTTTAGAAATGGCGCGGGAATTATTCAAGCGAGAGGCGAAAACCCTCGGCCAACTGGGCGACCACCCGCAAGTACCGAGGCTGCTAGACTATTTTGAAACCGAACAGCAATTTTACTTAGTTCAAGAGTATGTTAAAGGCTCGACTTTGAAACAAGAAGTCAAGCACTCAGGCCGTTTCAACGAATCGGATGTTAAAAATTTTCTATTAGAAATTCTGCCAGTAGTGCAATATATCCACAGCCAAGGAGTAATTCACCGAGACATCAAACCCGCAAATATTATTCGCCGAGTTCAAGACGGCCACTTAGTTCTGATTGATTTCGGAGCGGTAAAAGACCAAGTTAGCCAAACAATATTATTAGACCCCGCCGACCAAAGCGCCAACACGAAATTTTCAGTCGGCACATTTAGTTTTGCTCCCCCGGAACAAATGGCGCTGCGGCCGATATTTGCCAGCGACATCTACGCGGTGGGGATGACTTGCTTGTACTTGCTGACAGGAAAGTCGCCCAAGGATTTAGATTTTGATGGAGTAACCGGCGAAATTGTGTGGCATCCCCATGTTCAGGTAAGCCCAAATTTTGCGCGGATCCTCGAAAAAATGCTGAAGCCGATGGTTGGCCACCGCTTCCAATCGGCAGCAGATGTCCTCAGAGCTCTCTCTGGCGAATTTGAAGACCCAAGTCTTGTCGATGGCTTGGCAACTCAATTCAACGGCTCTTCTCGTGCAGTTGAAGAACCGACAATATTTAATGACGAGGGTTCTTCGTGGTCACGGCCTCAGAGCAAAATTAATCAAGATTTACGATCGAACCACACCCGCGCTGGTAGAAGTTCCTTCACCCAATCCGGGAACACGGGGATGCAGCCCAGAGTTTCCCGGACTCTGGCTGAGTCAGGCAGAACTTTCGGAACGGTTGGACATTCTAGCGGCAATTTAGCAGCGTCAAAGGTATCGAAAGTTGCTCCTAAGTGGGACACCAACAGCTTGCGAGCGGCATATTTTAAAGGCAAGCGCGATTTTGCTGACTGCGAACTGTCGGGCTTGCAACTGCAAAAATTGCAGTTAGCGGGAAGTAATTTTTATCAGGCTAGGTTGGTGAAGGCAAATTTGCAAGCAACGGATTTGTCGGGGGCGAATTTGGGTCACGCCCGGTTAACTCAGGCGAATTTGCGAGATGCCAACTTGACAGAGGCTTATTGCAGCACTGCCAATTTTGAAGGCGCGGATTTCCGAGGTGCTGACTTGACGGGGGCTTATTTGACTAAGGCGAATTTGCGGGGAGCAAATTTGTGCGGGGCGAATCTTACGAACGCTACAGTTTCTGAGGAACAACTGGCAATGGCAAAGACCAATTGGCTTACTGTTAAGCCGGATGGTAAGCGGACTTTTGGATTTTAATAAGTCAGTTGTCAGTTGTCAGTTGTCAGTTGTCAGTTGTCAGTAGGCAGTAGGCAGTTGTCAGTTGTCAGTTGTCAGTTGTCAGTTGTCAGTTGTCAGTTGTCAGTTGTCAGTTGTCAGTTGTCATAAGTTAACAGTCAACACTCCACAGTCAACAGTCAACAGTCAACAGTCAACAGTCAACAGTCAACAGTCAACAGTCAAAAGTCAACAGTCAACAGTCAACAGTCAAAAGTCAACAGTCAACAGTCAACAGTCAACACTCCACAGTCAACAGTCCACAGTCAACTCCCCCAGTCAGGTGAGTCGTCAGGAGGAAGCTCGATCGCCGATCGGCCGCCTAAATTAAAAACTAGGAATGGAGGATTCGATCGCACCTAAACATGAAACTGCTCAACCGCCGCACTCGAACGCTTCTGTACACCGGCATCCTGGCGCTGGCCTACTTTGTTACCGGAAAACTCGCAGCGTCGATGCTGGGACTGGTGAAAGCCGAACCCTCCCCCGTGTGGCCGCCCGCCGGTATTGCTCTAGCGGCACTGCTACTGCAAGGGCGACGGATGTGGCCGGGAATTGTCCTCGGTTCAGTGCTGTTAAACTCTACCGGCGGTATACCGTCGGCTGTCATTGCCACATCGGCCTTTAGCGTCACCCTGCAAGCGCTGGCTGGAGAGGCTTTGCTGACTTGGAGCGGATTTTCTACCAAACTCGATCGACTGCGAGATGTTCTGGCTTTAGTAGCGGGCGCTGTCATCGGGTCTACTCTTGTGGGTTCTATCCTCGGCAACTTGGGTACGTGCATTTTTGGTTGGGCTCAGTGGAGCAATTTCTCTCGCAACTGGTGGACTACGTGGCTCGGAGACGGCATGGGAATTTTGATTGTAACGCCCGTGCTGCTGACTTTGAACCACGTCGTTAACAGTTTTAAATTTCCACTAAAACTCAGATATTTCATTATTCTCAATTACTTGTTTAGGAACAGGCAAGATGCCTGTTCCACAAGAGATGAATTTTCTTGTGGAACAGGCATCTTGCCTGTTCTTGATAATGGTGTAAGAGGTGAGAAACAATCTCGGATTATTTCTATTTTAAAACCCTTTTTTAACTGGGAAAGTTACCAATCACAAGTTACAAATTATCCCCGGAGATTTCCTGCACCTGAAAACCGCTACAATCTTCTATTTTTAATCATTAATTATTCAGAAATAGCGCTCTGGCTGACTCTCTTGCTGAGCGTTAGCTGGCTATTTTTTTGCTCAAAAACACAAGCGGCGATCGCTCAGTATCCGCTGGAGTATCTGCCTTTTCCTCTAATAGTTTGGGCTGCCCTGCGGTTTCAACCGGCGGGAGCGATTTTTGCTTATTCGATCGTCTCTTACATCGCGATTTGGGGAGCAGTGCAGGGAGGCGGCCCGTTTTTGGCCAAAAGCGATAATCTCAAACAGGCGGTTTTATTTTTACAAGCTTTTACCGGTACGATCGCCCTTGTGGCTCTGATGTTGGCTGCAGCCGTAGCAGAACGCCAGCAAGCGCTGGTGGAGGTGCGCCGCACGGCCGCCATGCTGCGCGATCGCGAAGCTAGTTTAGCCAACGCTCAGCGCATCGCTCAGTTGGGAAATTGGGATTTAAATTGCGCCGCCCTCACAGCAACTGACAACTGCGAAGAATCCGCAGAACATCATATATCCAATATCGAATTGCGGTGGTCAAACGAACTTTACCGCCTCTTGGGTTTTGCTCCGGGAACTGTCAAACCCACACCAGAAGTTTTTTTGCAGGCTGTACATCCAGAAGACCGAGAATTGGTGGCGCGATCGCAGCGCCAAGCTATGTTTGAACGCCAAGCCTATTGCATTAACTACCGAATTGTGCTGGCAGATGGCTCCGAACGTACTGTCTGCGAACAGTCGGCCATTGAGTCAGGGGCGATCGCCGCCACAGTCCAAGACGTTACCGAACGCCACCGCGCGGAAACCGCTTTGCGGGCGTCCTCCGATCGCGATCGCTTGCTCTCAGAAATCGCCCTGCGAATTCGCAACTCCCTCGACCTCGAAGAAATTCTCAATACTACTGTTGCCGAAGTCCGGCAATTTTTCAAGGCAGACCGCGCTTTCATCGGTATTGTGGACGCGGACGGGGTAAATCTTCCTAGCCCGGTGTACGGTAAGGTTGTGGCTGAGTCTGTGGCAAGCCAATGCCGTTCTCTTTTGGGGTGGGTACTCGCTGACGAGAATCACCTCGAAAGCCAGAAAACTTTTTATGCTAACAACCGCGTCCGAGCTCTCTCCGATACTGCTAGCGTTCAACAGAGCGTTCCAATTTCCCAATTGTACAGCGATTATCAAATTAGAGCGACGTTAAATGTGCCGATCTTCCTGGGGGATGAATTGTTCGGGATCTTGGCCGTCAACCAGTGCTCCGGGCCCCGCCAGTGGCAGGAATTTGAAATTGATTTGTTGGAAAAACTCGCTACCCAAGTGGCGATCGCTCTCCAGCAAGCCCAACTTTTGCAGCAGGTAAAAGCTCTCAATGCCAATTTGGAATCTCAAGTCGAGGAACGCACCCACCAACTACAGCAAAAAATGCACGAGTTGCAAGAAAGCAACCGCCTCAAAGACCTATTTTTGCACGCAGTTTCTCACAATCTCCGCACTCCTGTTATGGGAATGTTAATACTGCTGAAAAATTTGCTCAACAAATCGCCCTCTGACTCTCTACAGGATGTTCCGGTTTCTCGATCGATTTTGCAGCGCATCGTTCAGGCCAGCGAACACCAGTTGACTATGGTTAATGCCCTGCTCGACGCTCACGCTAGCGAGGTCAAAGGGATTGTTCTCAATACTGTACCGCTGCATTTGCCGTCTTTAGCTTCAGCCATTGTTGCCGATTTAGAACCGATTCTGGCAAAAAATCAAGCAAATTTGACTCAGGATATTCCGGCGGATTTGCCACAAGTCAATGCCGATCGCCAACACTTGCAGCGGGTGCTAGAAAATCTGTTGACTAATGCTATTAAACACAATCCTCCGGGAGTCAATATAACTTTTAAAGCCGAGGTAATTGAAGTTGAAACAGCGCTAAGTTATGAAGAAAATTCACAGGCTTTAAGAGCGCCCAATAATCCGCTTGGCCGCTGTATCGCTAATGGGATATCTACTGCGGGCGATCGTCCTAGGATGGGCGAGAGCACCCAGAAAAATCAGGAAACCCTGGCCAAATTTAACCTCGACGGCAGTTGCAAAATGCCTCGCTATCAGGGTCAAATTGGCAATATCGGCAGCAAATTGCCCGAAGTCACCGTAAAAATGGTTCGCTGTACTGTAACAGATAATGGAGTGGGAATCAGCGCCAAACAGCGGGAATCTCTGTTTGAACTTTACGTTCAAGACCCTAATAGCCGACAATTAACAGGGCTGGGTTTGGGACTGTACCTGTCCAAGCAAATTATCAAAGCTCACGGCGGCTCGATCGGCGTCGAAAGCACTCCCGGCGGTGGTTCGACTTTCTGGTTTTCGCTACCTGCTGTCAACTCGGACGATCGATCTTTGTCAATCTAAAATCTAAAATCTAAAATCCGCGCAACCGCTAAGTTTTTCGACTCACAGTCAACAGTCAACAGTCAACAGTCAACAGTCATTCCGGTGCAACCGGAATTGATATAATCTAAAATGGTATGAGCTATTTGGGCAATGCAAAATCAGTTCAGGCGTTAACGGTTTACGAGGTGTGGCGCGATCGCTTCCTCCGAGATCGGCTGCGCCCTGCTGTCGGAATTGCCATCTTTTTTGCCTTCACAATAACAGTCTATTTTCTGGGCGAAAGATTCTTCGCTCGCCAGGAGTTTGAAAGTGTTTATTTGTACACGAGCGCTGCTGTAGAATTGGGTTTGTTGACTTGTTTTGTGTTGCAAAAAACCTCCTTCGGACAGCGCTATCCCGGTTTGCTATTTTTGGGTTTTTCGTGGTCGCTGACGGTGGTTGTACAGATTGGGCTAGCTGTCGCACAAGCCGGGGAAGTACCAATTTTTACCTGGAGTTTAGCGTTTCTAATCCAAGCTACGCTGATGCCCGTCCGCTGGCGCCTCCACCTGATTTCTCAACTCGGCGTTTTGTTTTGCCACGTCGGGATAAATTTGGTTTTAAATCTAAGTTTTGCTAAGTATACTCCTTTTAAGTTAACCGGGTTTTACTTATATTTGTTTTGGTTTTGTTTGATTTGCGATTTGTCGGTTTATTGGTACGAATGTCTGCAACGGAAAGAGTTTAGTACCAGGCGTGAGTTGGAATCTGCTTACCAGCAGTTGGAGGCGGCGGAGGCGAAGTACCGCAGCATTTTTGAGAATGCGGGCGAGGGGATTTTTCAAAGCACTCCCGATGGCCGTTATATTACTGCAAATCCAGCTTTAGCGCGGATTTACGGCTGCGATTCCCCGGAAGAAGTGACGGCAAAGTTTACTGATATCGATCGGCAGTTGTACGTCGATCCGGCTCGCAGAAATGAGTTTTTGCGATCGATCGAGGAAAGCGGCACAGTATCGGATTTTGAATCTAAAATTTACCGCTCTGATGGCAGTATTGTCTGGATTTCTGAGAAGGCGCGGGCGGTACGGGACAGCAGCGGCGCTGTGCTTTATTATGAGGGTTTAATTGAGGATATCACGCAGCGCAAACAGGCACAAGAATCGCTGCGGCTCTTTATCCACGCTCTTTCTCACGACTTGCGAAACCCGGTAGCGGGAATGTTAATGGTGCTGAAAAATTGGCAGACGAAAACCGGGGATTCCATCGCAATTCCCCGTTCTGTTTTGGATCGGATGATTCAAGGTAGCGAGCAGCAATTGCGCTTGATAAATTCGCTGTTGGAAGTTCACGCCGGGGAATTGCGCGGTTTGGTTCTGCACTGCGAATCGGTTAACTTGAGGGCGATAGTTGAAGCCGCTGCGACCGATTTGGAGCCTTTAATGAATGAGGGTAAAGCTACTTTTAAAAATTTAGTCCCGGATGATTTGCCAGCCGTGAATGCTGACAAAACTCAGTTGTGGCGCGTGTTATCTAATTTAATAGCTAATGCTTTGAAACACAATTTTCCGGGACTGAATTTAACAGTTTCTGCTCAAGTAATCAAGGCTGAAAAATTAACTATAAATCAAAGGAGAGCAAAACAAGACATCGACAAATTACCGATTACCAATCCACAATCTCCCATTACCAATCCCCAATCGCCCATCCCCAATCCCGGAAGTAGGATGATTTACTGTACCGTGGAAGATGACGGGGCGGGAATATTGCCGGAACAGTGCGAACATCTTTTTGACCTTTACGCTAGGGGCGATCGATCCCGACACTCCGTCGGTTTGGGTTTGGGTCTATATCTTTGTCGGCAAATTATTAATGCTCACGGCGGCCAAATAGGGGTAATTAGTACTCCCGGTGCTGGGGCAAGTTTTTGGTTTACTTTGCCGCTGGCTGAGAATTTGCGGTGATTTTTTTTGTATGTTTAATTACATTAAATCTAGCAATCGTGCCATATATTAAGAACGTTCTTAATTGCGGAAACCCTTGCGAAATATGCTTCTGCCTTCTTCCTTCTTGCTGCGGCTATACTTGTGTTGTGCCGTCGCAGGTGCTTTTTGAGTGGTTCAAGCCAAATCAGTAGATCGGACTATTTCGATCGGACTATTGATATTAACTTAAAACCGTGGTATATTTACCAAAATGTTTTTAAAAGAAAAATAAATTTCAGATCTTCACATTTTCTTTAGAAACATCATTTAATCTAGAAAACCTCTAAAACTAGATAAAAAATATGCAATTTATGTTTGTCGAGAAAAGCTCAGAAAATACAGCTAAAGAGGATGCAGCTAAGTACGACTCAGCTAAATATAACGAGCGGTCGTTCTCAACTTTAATTCGGGCGCTCCGTCTTTCCCAAGGTTACTTTTCTTTCGTTTTAGTCAACTGCAACTCGCTGGCTTTGCGGCAGCAAATAGTCGATCGGCTGCAAGTAAATTGTCCCGTGAAACCCCGGCAACTGTTTTTGCCCAAATCGGCTACAACTCTTTACACGACAATCGCAGCAGAAATAGACGGGGAACAGCCTCCAGCTTTAATGCTCCTCGGTTTGGAATCAGTGCAGCCCATCGATCGATTGCTCGTTTCTACCAACCTACTATGCAGCGAATTCAGCAAAACATTTTCGTTTCCCCTCGTCTTTTGGGTGACGGATGAGCTTCTGAGAAAAATCATTCGCACCGCCCCGGATTTATACAATCGGATGACGACAATTAGATTTATCAGTAATTAGTAATCAGCCCATAGATTTTAGATTTTAGATTTTAGATTTTAGATTTTAGATTTTAGATTTTTAACAGTCAACAGTCGATCGATTTTAGATTTTAGATTTTAGATTTTAGATTTTTAACAGTCAACTGTCAACTGTCAACTGTCAACTGTCAACAGTCAACTGTCAACTGTCAACTGTTAAATTCCGCTTCCCAAATCAGGACTAATTTTCGCGCCGCCGCAGTTCCCTCCGCAGGAAAACTTGCCAAAAAGTCTTTATCAGCCGCCACGTCGTAAGGCCCTTCCTTAAACTCCAAAATCACAGTATCCTGTGTCAAAGCTACTAACGTGTGAATAGTGCCCTCTGGCAGTTCGACAGCGCGAGTCGGGCCGGCCGCGCTGACTCGCAACGATCGCAGGATTTGACCGTTTTCGTTCAAAATAACAATACCGACTTCTCCTTGAATCACCACAAAAAACTCAAAACCGTTAACTGCAGGCGGGCGCAGGTGTTGGTGAGGCCGGACGTAAGTGCCTGGTTGCAGCACGTTGACAAACCGCTGCACCTTTTCAGACAAATCATGGAAATTGTAATTTTGTCGCTGGCGGGGACTGCGGCGGGAGGAAGCGGCAACTTCGTCTAGCAATTCTTGCGTCAGCAATTTGATCGGAGGGGACTGCACAACAGATATCCTGTATTTAAGAGTTTGTGAACAAATGGGCTAGTCTGGGATCATCGTTATCAGCATCTCTTGACACATGGAAATCGCAACTCAGGTGCGTATCACTAAGGCAATGCGTTTGTCAAGTATCTTTAGAAAAATTATTAGCCCGATCGCCCTTTCGACTATTCTAGTCTGCGCCAATACCGTTTTTGCATCTGAACCGACGGCGGCACTGTTGGTTCAGCAGGAATTCTCACAGCAGCAACTTAAAGAAGAAATTCACGATCGAGTTCAAGAAGAAGTTGACATTGCTTTCGGGCGCACGGCGGTATTGCTTAACGGGCTGATAATTGCCCTAACTTTGTTTCCGACAGCAGCCGGAGTCGGGGTGTGGTTTCTGTTGAGCAAATTGTCCAAGCAGACAACAATTGCTCGCCAAGAAATTGAAAGTCTCCATTACGATACAATCTCTCAATTAAAACTATTAATTTCCGACGCTGAAACTATCTTAGGCGAAATTCAACACCAAAGTCACTCGGCGGATGCAGAAACAGACCTTTTATTCCCCGATGCCCAAATTCAAGAATTTGCTCCGGTTAACTACGGCAATTACCAACAGTTATTGACGGCCGCCGACTATGCTAAACAGGGAGATGCTTGTTTCTTTGAAAACCGTTATCAAGATGCGATCGCCGCTTACGATCAGGCCCTGCAAATTCAGCCGGATTTAGCCGATACTTGGAATAACCGAGGAGTAGTGCTGACGAGAATGCAGCGGTATCCAGAGGCGATCGCCTCATACGAACAAGCTACTACAATTCGTCCGAATTATCCCGATGCTTGGAACAATCGAGGCGTGGTATTGTTGGAGTTGCAGAAGTACCAGGAGGCGATCGGCTGTTACGAACAAGCAATTCAAGCCAAACCCGATTATGCCGATGCTTGGAACAACCGAGGCGTTGCTTTTTCCAAAATGCAGGAGTACGAACAAGCAGTAATTTCTTACAATCAAGCCCTACAAATTAAAAATGATTATACTGACGCTTGGAACAATCGAGGCGTTGCACTCTCCAAATTGCAAAAATACGAAGCGGCGATCGCTTCCTACGACAATGCTGCTAAAATCCGACCTGACTTTTACAGAATTTGGTACAACAAAGCCCGATGTTATGCACTACAAGGTAAAATTGAATTAGCAATTGAAAATTTAAAGCGCGCCCTCAATCTGAATCCGAATGTGTGTAAAGAGTTGGCAAAAAGTGAAGCTGATTTGGAGAAGATTCGCGAACATGAGGCATTCAAGCAGTTGATAAGTTAATAGCTGTAATTGTAGGCTGCGTGACCACAAATCATTTCAAATTTATCACGGGTGACTAATAAAAGTCACGCACCGAAAAATTACGCTATCTACATTCGATCTATCAATTCATCAGAAGTCACACAAAGTCTTGTGCTGTCTCGATTACTTTTGCCAATATTACACTTTTTGCAAAGAGTTTGTAGATTACTCATATGGTCAGAACCACCTTTTGAACGGGGGATAATGTGGTCAACTTCCAATAAAACTCCATCTTCCCGTGCCGATCTACCACAGCTAAGACATTTCCATTTATCTCTAGCAAGTACAGTCCACCATTTACCTGCTCTCACAAAAGAATAACTGTCTAGTTCAGGCATTTCTGAAGAATCAAAATCTTCCTCCTCGGTTTCTTCTGTTTCTATGTCAGTTTCGGGATTTCTACTATCTAAATAAAATTCTTTGAATTGCTCAAGCCTATTTTCAAGCTGAGGTTCTCGTCCTTCACCAATACAAATAAATGATTCTCCTAAAGCGTATAAGAGGATGAATGCAATAACTATTTCATACAATCCTCGCCCTCGCCTGACAGGAAAGTAGTATTTTGGTGATATCAACCTTATAGCATCTGATCCTACTTCATCAGGCACAATTGCCTGATGAAGAGGCAGAACTTCAAATTCAGGATTATACGTCGTATGTGAAATACGTGCTACCGATAATAGTGGCATTAAAACCTCGCTATACTTAGCGACAAGTTGGGAAATTCTTGCCACGTAAGCATCATCTACGCCTTGACGAAATGGCATTAGCTCAGCATGAATTGTTCCACTAGGAAATACCTTAAACGTCAGATAAGTGGGATGATGAAAGAATGGCTGTCCATTTCTCTTGAGAATTTTGAGCGGTTTCTCACCCCGTTTTGCAATAATTCCAATATGAACAAAGCCATAGTCTTTGTTCTCCTTTGCTTTATCTCGATGACTTGGAGAGTAGGCAAAAGTCATTCTCTCGTATGGATTCACATCGTAGACTAGCGCCACAACATCAAGGGTATAACGCAGTAACGTCTCTAGCCGAGGGAAAAAATAATTTTGCAGTGTTGAAAGCCTGGTTTTAGTGTCAGAGATATTGAAAATTTGAGTATCCCTCTCTACAAAAATCACTTCATTAATATTGTGACTATCTTGCACGTTTCTGACTCCTTGTATTTCACGAGCTATTCAATCATATCAAATCCATTTACACTCCTTATGATATCATTTAAGATTTGACATATGTCATTGCGAGCTTTTAGCGAAGCAATCGCAATCGCTACGATCTCATTCCGATGCTGCCGGAAATGATATCACACCGATCGATAGCTTGCTAGTTTGCTGTATTCCTAATTTGTGGTGGAATTCGAGTCTATCACATATTGCGGACTAAAGTCCACACTACAAACTAATTTTAGTGCAGCCCATCGATCGGACATGATGTAATGGGTTGGGTTTCGTTCCTCAACCCAACCTACAACTACTACAAATATTTCTGCAATAGCAAGCCCATTTTCTCCTTAGTTGCGGCCGGCACTTGATCTAGCCGAGTCAGAATTGCATATTTCAAAGCAGAATGTGCATCAGATACTGGGGGATTTTCTGTTAGTCTACGGACTGTTTCTTGAATGACTTTTTGAGCATTCTCTGCATTGCGGTGCAGATTTGCTATTACCATTTCTACAGTTACGCTGTCGTGTTCGGTATGCCAGCAGTCGTAGTCTGTGACTAATGCTAAAGTTGCGTAGGCAATTTCAGCTTCTCTGGCTAATTTTGCTTCCGGCAAATTTGTCATCCCAATGACTGTGGCATCCCAACTGCGGTAAAGGTTTGATTCTGCTTTTGTGGAAAATGCGGGGCCTTCCATGCAGACGTAAGTGCCGCCCCGGTGGAGGTTAACGTCGGGGAGGTTCAAGGATTCGATCGCACTTGCCAATACTTTCGCCAATTCGCCGCAAACCGGATCGCCGAATGTGATGTGAGCAACAATTCCTTCTCCAAAAAAGGTAGAAACTCGATTTTTTGTGCGATCGATAAACTGATCCGGCACTACCATATCTAAAGGTTTCGCCTCTGCTTTCAGGGAACCAACCGCCGACGCTGAGATTAAATACTCAACTCCCAAACTCTTCATGGCATAAATATTTGCTCGGTAAGGCACTTCTGAGGGCAAAAAAGTGTGGTTGCGGCCGTGTCTAGCCAGAAATGCTACCGGCGTACCGTCCAATGTTCCCACAATTGCGGCATCGGATGGCGCTCCAAAAGGTGTATCAATTTTCACCTCTTCAATATCCTTGAGGGCCTCCATTTTATACAAACCGCTGCCGCCGATAATTCCGATTTTTGCTTGTGCCATTTTTACTTTCTGCCTGAGTTTTACCACAGTGATTCTATCGGGCCATCGTTAAGTTGACGTAAAGATAATTGAAGATTTCGTGACAACAGTCACTCCACATACACTATTTTGTCACGAAATATATGTGATATTAATCACAAAGTACCTTCACAAAATCTTTAAAAATAAAGGTACACAGTTCTGTTATCAACTTTTAGCGTGTTAAGGTCGTCAGGAACCTCAGCCTAAAGGCATGAGGCTTGAAAGAGAAATTTAACAAGCCGTCCTGACCAGCCTAAGTCTTAACTGACTACGTTTTTTGAGTCACGACACCGGGCGGATGCGAAGCTAGTCCCCTGCTCTGTCGCTAGTAGTTAAACAACTTTAAGGTCACTGAAGTAGTGCTGCTAGCCGGCGCAAGCTCAGAAAACCTTGGCGAAGCTAACTTTACCCCAGAAATGGGAGTTTGAGGCAACCATACCTCATCGGAGGGGCAACCATACCCCTCCACCCCGCGAGGGATTTAAATTAATGTAAAGCCGTGCTCAAAGCACGGGGTTTCTACCCATTTTTATGATGACAGTCAGCTCTGCTAACCTCCCCAAAATCTCGATCGAGGCGATCGTCGAGCGCATCTTTGCTTTTCGCCAGATTACCCCCCTTGATAGACGACTGCTGAAATCAGCAATGCTAGCCCAGAAAGGTCTTAACGAAAAAGACCAGTGTCACATCAACCGAGTGTGTCAGGGCATCCAAAACGGATTGATTTTAGTTGTAGAATAAATTTGCAGCACGAGCTCTTGCGAGATCAAGAAGGTGTTTTAAAATTTGTGTCTGAGTCTGTATCTGCTAAAACTGCGTTCGAGCGCTGTTTTACTATTTTTCGGCGCGCGATTGCTCAACATCACAAATAATATTATTTCTATCGTTTCCGGTTGCATCGGAATTAATAAAATCGAGTCAACATTTAACACTCAACCATTCAGTTTTGCGACCCCTCCTTCTACAGTTAGCAGTCAACAGTCAACAATCATTTCGCTCGTGCAACCGGAATTGATATTACATCTTATCGCTCAAAATTCAACAGCCAAAAGCCTGTATAAGTCATGCCACTATCATCGGGCTGCACTAACAAAAAATGCAATCCTTTACTTAATTGCTTGCGCTGTTGGTAAATTTGGGCGGCCGCTTTCACTTCGCTATCTTCAAAAGTAGCCACAACCCACCTATCTACTAACCCAGCTTCCAATATCAATCCGTCTGGTTCTCCAGCAATATAATTCAAAGCGAAAGGTTTGGCATCCTGAAGCCATCTAGCCAACCGCATAGACTGGCGTCCGCCGTCAATCACAACTCCCGGTACGGGTACTGTTGAGGCCAAGCCCAAATTCAGCGGTAACAGCAATTCTGGCATTTCCAAAATTGGCAGGGGACGCCCTTGGAAAGCCTCTTCAATGTCGCCGGCGGGTAGGGAAGCAAAACGCCAGCCATCGCCCCAGAGGTTTTCGGGTAAGGGTACGGGCGGCGGCGAGTCGAGGGCGATCGCACTGTAAGTTTCACCTGTATAATTAGGCATACTCGAATATTCTTTGGCGCGTTGTTGCAGCAGCAATTTCAGAGCCGCAGTGCGCCGCGTCGCTTCCACCTTTACACCCAAAACTTTGCCTGCAGCCTCAATTAAGCCCAGAGACTGAGGCCTAAATACTTCAATCAAATCTGGCAAATTCTGAGTTTGAGCTTGCTGCTGCAACTGCGAGGCTAGCCAAGTGGAATTTGCGTCCCCCTGGCGGCAAACAGCGCTAAATTGAAAACTGCCTTCCGAGTCGCAAATTAAGAGTTCCCACTGTGGTTTGCCAGTTTCGTCTTGGAGAGGGCGGCGGTAAAAATCAGCTTGCCAAATACGCATAAATAATTAAAAAATAAAATATACAACTCGATAATTTTAATATAGCCTGGTGACAATCCGATACAATACCGAACTTTGAAAAAAAAACTTCGAGCGATATAGCCATCCTCGCATCATTTGTGAATTTCTTACTCCCTCCCCTTATAAAGGGGAGGGTTGGGGTGGGGTAAAAAATTTACAACGAGCGATATAGCCATCCTCGCATCATTTGTGAATTTCTTACTCCCTCGCCTTTATAAGGGGAGGGTTGGGGTGGGGTAAAAAATTTACGACTCCTGCAAGGATTGCAATATCTTACACCCGTTAAAAAAACTGCAACTGTAGGCCAGCGATCCAAACCGTGCTAATAATCAGTAATTCCCCCTTCTAAAATCTAAAATCTAAAATCTAAAATCTAAAATCGTATGGCTCGCTTAGCCATCCTCCCTTAGCAATTAGCCATTCCCAAATTTATTTAAGATGGTGAACCAAATACATATCCAACTCGCCTTTATTTTTAGCATAAATTTTTCCTCGGTATTCGCATTCAAAAAAATCTCTAACTAATTCAAACGTTTCCTGAGAGATATTGATATTTCCAGGGACGCCGGAAGATTCCATCCGAGATGCAGTATTAACTGTATCTCCCCAGACATCATAGGAAAACTTTTTATTCCCAATTACCCCAGCAAGTATTGGGCCTGAATGAATGCCAATGCGGATATCCCAATAAGGAATATTTTGTTGAGCTTTCTGTATTTTTCTCAAATCCATGAACTGTCGAATTTCTATGGCAGCAAGTACAGCGTCAAAGGCGTGTGTTGGGCGAGGCGTAGGAATTCCCGCCGCGCACATATAGCTGTCGCCAATAGTCTTCAGTTTTTCCATAGAGTATTTATCCATCACGCGATCGAAATAAGAAAAACAATAGTCTAGTTCGTCAACTAACTCTCGCGGCGTCATTTTTTCAGATAACTGAGTAAAGCCTTTAAAGTCAGTAAATAAAACCGATACGCTATCATAATAAAGTGGTTCCACTTTGCCGTTATTTTTGAGTTCATCGGCAATTTCAAGCGGGAGCACATTCAACAGTAGCTGGTCAGATTTGTGCTTTTCGGCATCGAGCTCGGAATACAGGTTATTTATCTCTTTAAAGCGTTCAGCATTGCGGATGGCTGAGGATAGTTGCAAAGCCAAAAGATAGCCAATCCGCAAGTCTTCTTGAGTGTAAGCCCCCGGCTTTGTTGTGGCAAAATTAATGGTTCCTAAAACCTTACCTTCGCTTTCCAAGGGAAGGATAATTTGCGAAGCGTAGGGGGATAAAATAGCAGTAGCACCCGCTTCTTGAATTAATTGAGGTTGACGTGTTGTGAAAGCTTTCTTAATAGGGCCGCCCTCTGTCAGGGCTGAAATATCTACAGGGATATGCGGGCCAAATAAGGTCATGCAAGCATTAGTGCTGTGCAGGCAAACGCTACAGTGTTCAAAGTCCAGCAGCCATTTGGCTTGCTTACCTACTACCCGCAAAATTTGGCCCAGATCGAGGGTGCGGTTAATGGCAGTGGCAATTTCATTGACGGCGGAAATGCGGATGGAAAGCGCTTGAGCTTCTGCTAACAAATGGCGGGCTGTCAACAGAAGCTCTTCTCGATCTTGATCTTCTAGCCGATCGCCCATAATAGGGGTATACAATATAGATTACAAAGCATCTATTTCGAGGGCTATTGAATCCGTATATCGGTTGACAAAGCTAAACAGGTCGGCTGTTGCAATAATCTCAAATATTTCAGAATCATCTAGCCCTAAATCCCGCAGGTTTTGGTAATGAGTTTCTGTCACTTCCAGGGGTTTAGTAGCAGCAAGCAAGCCAAAGGTAATTACGGCTTTATCACGTTTTGGCAAAGGGCAGTTGGCAAAGTCAGAAACTAGGGTTCGCAGGATTTCTTCGCTCATCCCCAACGCTGACAATCCGTGCAGGTGAACTTGGAGAGCGTACTCGCTATTATTTGATTGGGAAATAGCGACGCCGACCATTTCTTTAAGCGTGCGGGGTAAGTCTCCTTGCAGGATTGTTCCCCGGAATTTTTTCCAATTTGCTTCTAATATGTCAGGGTTGATTGCCATTGACTTGAACAGGTTGGGGACGATGCCAAACCCCAAGTCTGTCAATATTTCTTCGTACACTGCTTTGGCTTTAGGATCTGTAAGTTGCTCGTATTCTATAAGTGGAAAGTGTGTCATTGTTGTGTTGAACTTGACGGCAGTTAATTTGGGTTGGGATTTAGGTATTTGTTATGTAACGCCACTCAAAGGGCGACCTTACGAGCTATCTTGGCTTTAGTCGGATTGATGAAAAATGCACCGCTGTCAGCAAACCGCGAATCATGAAAATGAGCGAGCAACAAATCTGATTATTGAGGCTGGATTAAACCTGCAATTATAGCAGTAACCGGAGCCAAGAAAATTATGTTGCGATCGGGTTATAGTGCTAATCTTAGATGTTTCCAATGGCTGCTGTCAAGTATGGGCAATTCATGAGGCGCGACGGTGTGAAATCTTACCCAAACTATTGAATTAGATAATGCTGTTCCGTTCGCTAATTTTTAGGCAAAAAACACTGTTCGATCGATCGCTCCGGCTCCACAAATGCCCTAAATCTTATGCTCCGGCGCGCGTACAGGGGAAAAACAAAACGCTGTGCGATCGAGTTTATTGAATTAATCAGAAGCTCGATCGACAATCCATGCCCCAGATAAGCTAGGCTAACGCCTGCGACTGGAGTTATTATGGGTAAACTGTAAACTTCTATCATTGTCGCTGCATTTGCTATGAACCCTGCCCTGACTCAATTTGGCGCTCAGATGTCCCACCTCACGGGAGTTCGGGCAATTATGAAAGATATTATTGAAACTCTCAGAGCCGGCAGCGGGCAGGAGTTTATCAATTTGAGCGCCGGAAATCCGGTAATTTTGCCGGAAGTCGAGCAGTTGTGGCGCGACTGCACTGCGGAACTTTTGGCCAGCCCGGAATACGGCGAGGTTGTTTGTCGCTACGGTTCCAGTCAAGGTTATCAGCCGTTGATTGATGCGGTGCGGACGGATTTTAACCAGCGTTACGGACTCAATTTGACCGATCGCAATATCCTAATTACTCCCGGAAGTCAATCGATTTACTTCTACGCAGCCAACGCTTTCGGCGGCTACACTACACCCCCCCCATCCCCCCCTTACCAAGGGGGGGCTAGGGGGGGTAGCCTTAAAAATATCGTGCTACCGCTGAGCCCAGACTACACCGGTTACGGCGGCGTTAGCTTGATTCCCGAAGCGGTAGTCGCCTGCAAACCTACCCTCGATATTGATGCGGCTGCTCACAGGTTCAAATACCGCCCGGATTTCAGCCAACTGTCGATCGACCAAACCACTGGTTGCGTCATTTTTTCCCGTCCCTGCAACCCCACCGGCAACGTTCTCACCGACGACGAAGTTAAGAAAATTGCCGATTTAGCAGCCGCTTTCGACGTGCCGGTGTTCGTGGATTCCGCCTACGGCCCTCCGTTCCCGTCCTTGAATTTTACCGAAATGACGCCGATTTTTGGCGGCAATATCGTGCACTGTATGAGTTTGTCGAAAGCCGGATTGCCGGGAGAAAGAATCGGAATTGCGATCGGCGATGAAAAAATCATTCAAATATTAGAATGTTTTCAGACCAATATGTGCATTCATTCGCCGAGATACGGACAGGCGATCGCAACTCGTGCCATTGCTTCCGGCGCTCTTGCCGACATTTCCATCAACGTAATTCGGCCGTACTATCAAAGCAAATTTGCGATCGTAGAAAGCACCCTAGAACAAGCAATGCCGAAAGATTTGCCGTGGTTTTTGCACCGGGGCGAAGGAGCAATTTTCGCATGGTTGTGGCTGAAAGATTTGCCAATGACTGATTGGGAACTGTATCAAGAGTTGAAAAAAGTCGGCGTAATTGTCGTGCCAGGAAGTTCTTTCTTCCCCGGTTTGCGGGAAGATTGGCAGCACAAACATGAGTGTTTACGCATCAGTTTGACTGCAACAAATGATGAGATTGAAACTGCCATGAAACGCTTGGCTCAAATGGTAGAAAAGCTTTATCAGTCAGTTGACAGTTGACAGTTGGCAGTTGGCAGTTGGCAGTTGACAGTTGACAGTTGACAGTTGACTGTTAACATTCCCAATACTTCGGGTACGCGGTTCCTGAGCGACTCGTGCTGATCGTAGCCGGAGTAAGTCGAAGGGCATTACAAGTTACCAATTACCAATTATCAGTTACCGATGATAATGACCGAAAGCATCCAGGATACCGGCCACGTGATTCATCCGTCCAGAAATAAAAAACCTGTATCCGATGAAACTTGCCCCCCGAATTGATCTGTGGGGTCAATGCTTTAATCTAAAATCTAAAATCTAAAATCTAAAATCGATTGACTTCTTCCTTGGCAGATCGACTACAATTTAAAAAATAATAATTAGCAGCGCGGTAGGTTATGGCAGTGCAATTACTCAAAAGGTTGTTGACCGTAGAAGAATATCATTTAATGGGCAAAGCTGGTATTCTTTCCGAGGGCGATCGGGTAGAACTGATAGAAGGAGAACTTATCCAAATGGCAGCAATTGGAACTCGTCATGCTTCCTGTGTGAGACGATTCATCGGACTGTTCAGCGAAATTCCCAGTAACCGGGCTTTTCTGGATGTGCAAAACCCCATCCAGTTGAGCGAGCGAACCGAACCTCAACCTGATATAGTATTGCTGCAACCCCGGGCTGATTACTATTCAACAGCACATCCAGTACCGTCAGAAGTTTTGCTGTTGGTAGAAGTATCCGATAGCACGGTTGATTACGATCGAGATGTGAAAGTTCTGATTTACGCTCGATCGCTAATTCAAGAAGTTTGGCTAGTAGATATAGAGGCACAATGTTTAGAAGTTTACCGCCAGCCAACTCCGAATGGTTACAGTTTAATCCAAAAATTTTGGCGGGGTCAACAAGTTGCGTCGCTCGCCTTTCCTGATTTGGAAGTGAATATCGATTTCGTACTGGGATAGATTCGGATTATAGGTTATAGAAAACATTCCCAAGTCCCCATTTTTCAATTAAACAACCCGATAAACAAAACTCAGAGTTGCCCAAACATTCACATCCAAAGCCAAATCATCCGTTGATATCCCCACTTTCTGTACCCCCGGAATGCTAGCCGCGTGCAAATCTTCGAGTACCGCCCGCGCCACCTTTAAAGGATTCAACAACACTCGAATTGGCAGGGCATCCCTCGTTTGCTGCATTTCGGCTTCTATTGCAGCCAGAGTTTGAGCGAAGGAACTCTCACTAAATATAATCATAGTTTCCGCAAGTCCGATCGGCCCCGATACCGCCCACCCGCTCCCCCCAGCCGCCGGTAGAGTCAAATTCTCCCCAGGAGCGATCGCCCGCGACATAACTCCCACAGACTCTTTGCTCTCAGCGCCGATCGCTGACAGCCGTCCGGCGCTGTCCGAGCAAAACACCGCAAAGTAAACCGGGCGATCGCTGTCGTTATACAATCTGTAGCGAACTCGGCTGCCCTCTGGCAAACTTAGTATATGAGCGCTTGCCGATTTCTCACTTTCCCCGCTCAGCGGTTCCAGCCGATAATCACCGCCGGCCCGCACAGGCTCTCGCTGCGCCACAGCCCGCGCTTGCGGTGCGGTAGTTGCCAGAACCGCCCGCACCTTCAGGCGCGAAGACCCCTCATTGGCTGTCAGCCGCAGCAACTTCCCAGCCTGCAGCGCTTTCAACTGCGGAGTCAAGCGCTGCACCGCCACCTTAACTGCTTCTCCCCCGTCGCCCTCAGTATCGGGAATCAGCATTTGAGCCAAAGAAAACAAACCGTAACGGCTTTGATACAAAGCAGGCTCGTGAGCCGAGACTGTTTCGGCTAAAGTTGTTTCCGGGACTCTGCCGAACCGACAGTCAGCCCATTGCTCACTGCCTACCGCCGAAACTTGTGGCACAGTCGCAAAGGCGCTGGTAGCGTCCACGCGCTCGATGCGTTCCAAACCTGAGTCCAAAGCTACTGTCAAACCGATGTTTCGTGGCAATACCCGAATTTCTTCCCTCACCAGTTCGCCGACTGCTAATTGGCCGAAAGTTCGATCGAACCCGTCTAAAACTTGGGCTTTAGCAGAGAGGCCCGTGCGTCCCCGCAGCAAAAGCCTCGCGCCCTCGGAGGAATCCACTGCAAACACAGAACCCTCGGAGCACTCCAAAACCGAGGGCGACAACCCGCCCAGCCACAACTGCACAGTTTTGCCCCCCTCTTCCACCGCCGTCACAGCGCCGTCAGATGCAGGGGAATTGAAGATTAAATTTGAAAAATTCACCGCCGGCGCGGTTGTTAAATCGTGATTAAGAATTTGCGGTTGCTGCGATAACCCCGCGATTTGCTCGACATTACCCGCCGCGCGGCTGAAACTGACGCTGAAGCTGCTAGCGGGAGTTGCCCACCACAAAGTTTGGGTGAGGGCGTAGGTAAACAGACCTGCGGTAAATCCGTTCCACTCTTGTTCGGCGGCGAGTTGGGAATTCGCGCCTGCGGCAAGTAGGGCTGCCGCAGGGCGGAGATTTGGGCGGGATCGGAGGTCTTGGGCAAACGTTAATTCTGCGATACCCAGCTCGCCGATGGTGGGGCGGGGGCGGGAGCGAATGCGAAAGTTACCGTTTTTGGGGAAACCCGGATAGGTGTAGCTGGTGTCGAGGATGGCGATCGCATTTTCTGTCGCGAGCGATCGCATCAACAATAACAGCGTTTCCTCTAAAATATCGTTCACCGCCCGGTTTGCTAACAGCGGCAAAACATCATCCGCCGGCACCAAACTGTTTTGCATTTTTCCAGGAGACTCGGCCAAACTGACTCGGCTACCGCGGCCGCTAAAGTGAAAAACTACCACGTCACCGGGTTTTGCTTGTTCGCCCAAGTGAGTCACAAAAGCCGTCTCGATATTTTCCCTCGTAGCTTGAGCGTCAGTCAAAGTCAAAATGTCCGAGGGCACAAACCCAAACCGATATATCAGCAGTTCCCGCTGCATTTCCACATCCGTGACGCAGCCGTGCAGGGGCGAGTCTGGATATTTGTCAACGCCAACCAACAAAGCCAATTTCCTGGCTGTCGGCTGCGCTAAGGCTTGGAGGTAGCGCGAGCCCAACGGCAGCCACAAAGCCTCGCTGATGCCGATGGCGGCCAGCACCCGGCCAGCTTGCTGCAAAAATTCCCGCCGCTTGAGTCCCATTTTTAAATAGCTTTGAATTTTAAGCGTTGAATTTTAAGTTAAATTCCCCTCACTAATTTTAGGGGAATTAATTAGATTGTGACTGTTTAGGATTAAGGGAGTTTTTAAGTTTTAACTTTTGAGCTTTAAGTTTAAAATTTCCCATTTAAAACTCAAAACTCAAAATTCAAAACTATGCAGAATGTCGCCCACACCAATCTTCAAGATTTAAATCTCGTAATTGAAAATATTCATGGCCTTGGCTAATTCTGCGGCGACTTCCGGCCGGGAAAACTGCGGCGGCGGCAATTTTCCAGCGCGCAGCATTTCCCGAACTTTGGTTCCCGACAAATGCACCCGTTGTTCGGGAGTGCTTGGGCTTGTTTTAGTTGTAGCCATTTGTTCCGTCAGTTTGCAATAGAAAGCGTGCTCGAATTTCATCGGCACAATTCCCAATTCTCCCGGCTCAAATTCATCAAAAATATGTTGGGCATCGTAAGTCCCGTAATAATCGCCAACTCCCGCGTGATCGCGCCCCACGATAAAGTGAGTGCAGCCGTAGTTTTTGCGGATTAAAGCATGAAAAATTGCTTCTCGCGGCCCGGCGTAGCGCATCGCCGCCGGATTAATTGCCAAAATTACGCGATCTTTTGGGTAGTATTTTTCTAGCAGAATTTCGTAGCAGCGCATCCGCACGTCAGCGGCGATGTCGTCATCCTTAGTCGTCCCGACTAGCGGGTGCAGGAACAAGCCGTCTACTGTTTCTAAGGCGCATTTTTGGATGTATTCGTGTGCGCGGTGGATGGGGTTTCGGGTTTGGAAACCGACTATGGTTTTCCATCCTTTTTCTGTGAACAGCATTCTCGATTTCGCCGGGTCAATTTGGTATTGGGGAAAGCGGACATCTAGTTCGCGTTCCAGCAGCCAAATGTCGCCTGCGAGGTTAACGGGCCCGGATTTGTCTACTACCTGGACACCCGGGTGTTTGAGGTCGTCGGTGCGGTAGACGTTGAGGGCTTCTTCTTCTTTACTGTAGTGATATTTTTCTGCAAGTTCCAAGAGCCCGACAAATTTGCCCGCCGGGGTGTCGAGGCGCACTAAAGTTCCTGCTTTCAGGGGGGCGGCGACTTCTTCTGTTACCGAGAGGGTGATGGGAACCGACCACGGAAGGCCGTTGGAGAGGCGCATTTGTTTAACGACCGATCGATAATCCGCTTCGTTCATGAACCCTTTGAGGGGACTCAGGGCGCCGATGGCGATCATTTGCAGGTCGGAGATCGATCGATCCGACAACTGGACTCGCGGCAGGGACTCTGCTTTATCGAAAAATTCTTGTCTCTGGTCTAGTGTGGCAATGCGGTTGACCAGGGTGCCGCCGTGAGGGGCAATGCGGTCTGAATGCTGGCTCATGTCGATTTGAAGTTGTGGGTTTTAGCTGCCAGAGTATATCCTACCAAAGTATTGTTACAATTAATTAATTTTCCTCCCTCAGTCGGCACACATGGTTTTTAATGTTGGTATCAACCATAATTTATTCCGCCACTTATGACACTTTATAATTTATTAGTGAAATCTATCGATTTCTGGCAAGAGCATTCAGGCTTGAGCAATCTCAAAACTCATACTATTTATTCTAAAATCCTCGGCTCTGACTCTTTAGTGATCGATTTAGGCGCCAATGTCGGTCAATTTAGCGAAGCGATAACTCGCGAATTCAATTGTAGGTGTTACGCAATAGAAGCAGTTCCTTCTGTGTATTCTCAACTCCCAGAGAATGGCTTAGTTAAAAAGTTTAATTATGCTATATCAGACCGAAATGAGCCATTAAAAATATATGTTTCAGATAATCGAGAATGTAACAGTATTAGTCAGGAAGCTGCTAGTGTCTACGGCCTTCAGGGAGAGATATCAGTGGATGGTATCACTTTAGAAACTTTTCTGAACAACCAGAGCATCGAGTTAGTTGATTTGTTGAAGATAGATATTGAAGGTGCTGAAGAAGCCGTTTTTAACTCAACTAGCGATGCCACGCTCTGCAATGTTAAGCAGATAACTATAGAGTTTCACGATTTTATGCCAGGTTCTATTAGCGCTGAGGAAGTTAACAAAATTACCAACAGGTTAAAAAGATTGGGTTTTATCTGTATCCCATTTTCATACCTGTTCCCTGACATGGATACCTGTGACTTCTTATTTATCAATACGAATCGATGTAAAATTCCGTATAAAGACTGGCTGGGTTTTCAAATGATTAACTTGCTTCTAACAATAGAAAAAACTAAGTCATCTCTACTCCGTTCCGCTGGAAAGCGCGAACAAAGTGTTGCCAATTAGCGCGGTGAATAAATTGACGGCAAAGTCGATAGGAATCCCATTCAAATCTATCACTTTTATTTCTCTACAATCAGCTCTGGCAGGCAATCAAGCAATTTAGTGCCGGGCCCCTGGATTGATTCCTTCGCAGACTCAGGATGGGAGTAATCCCTAGGACGGGCTTTTCTTAGACATTTCCGTGATAAATTCGACAATTGGTGTATACGGGAATAATTCACCTAACCAAACCCAATATGTCCACATATGTACCACCAAGAATCGCTATTCAACGACTCGGAGTATGTTCAAAAACACGCTTAGCGGTGGGAAAAAGAAGGG